>JBIKTT010000243.1:0-4617 GCA_044347925.1 Phycisphaerales bacterium | reverse complement strand
GCGTCGTTGATGTCCTGGAGCGATGCGGGCCCGAACGCAGTTGCGGCGTGATCGAGGCTTCGGCCGACGGCGTCTCGCTCCCGGTCCTTCAGCCCGAGGGGAGCGGGGCGTGCGTGCTTTGGACTGAATGCGCCGGCCGGGCCAAAAAGCGAGCGGGCAACGAGACCGGTATCGGCGTCGGCCACATCGCCATCGACGACGCCATCGGGATGAAGGGCCGCGTCTCACTCACCGTCTGGGAAGCCGAGATGCTCTGCCTGCGGCCCAAACGCGACGATGCGGTGCTTCCGGAATTCGAACCCAAGACGCACGTGGTTTCGGAGATCCCCGGCCTCACGGGCGGCGCCGCGAACGAGAACGCCGACCTCCGGTGGGTGGGCGGGATGGACTTTGGGTACCGTTCGCCGGCCGTCGTGCTTTGGGCCGTCCTCGATGAACTCGGACGCGTCTGGGTCGTCGATGAGCGGGTTCGCAAGGGACAGACCGTCGCCGAGCACGCAGCCGCGATCCACAAAGCACCCTGGCCGACGCTCGCGTGGATCGGCGTCGACCCCGCCGGCAACGCGACCAACGAGCAGACCGCGGACAGCTCGGCCGGAGTACTCCGCAAAGCCGGGCACGTCGTGAGGTCTTCAAGAATCCCCGTCGCTCGCGGGCTTGAGCTGATCCGTCAGCGACTCCGCCCGGCGGACCTGGGGTCGCGTGGCGCGGGCGGCCCGACGCTTTATGTGCACGAACGGTGCCGCGTGCTGATCGAGTCGCTGGAGCGGTACCACTACCCGGAGCGGGATCCGGAAAGCACCGACCCGGTCAAGGACGGGCACGATCACGCGGTGGATGCGCTCCGGTACCTGATCCAGAATCTGGACGCGCCGCGCGGAGCCAAGGTGTGGAAGTACGCGTGAGAGCGAGATCAGCGGGCGGCGATCCGGGGCATCAACTGTGTGATGAGCACGAACATCAGCACGGCGAGCCCGGCGATCGAGAGCACGATCTGCGCCGTCATGATCAGCACGTTCCGCCAGTAGTGCTCGAACGTGTGGACGCGGATGGCTTTGTACGCGACGGAGACGAAGAACGCCAGCGGGATGAGCGTGAAGTACCACCACGACTCGATGTTGAGCGGATCCAGGAACGGCGTGTAGGCGAGCATGGCGTGGTTCATGGCGGTGGGGGAGGGGCCGCGGAATGCGAGGGACGGTGCGTGGGCGGGACGGGATCGGAGAGAAGGTCAGATAAGCGTCGGGCGTCGGCGGGTCGGGAAGCCGGCGTCGATCACGGCGATCACGTTCAGCATGCCCGCGATCGCGGTAAAGAGGATGCCGACGTCGAGAGGCTTGCCGATGGCTCGCTTGTACTTGGAGACGACCGGGTCGGGCGTCAGGCGGACGCCGCCCGAGGTCATTTCCTTGAGGTTGTTCTGGTGGAAGTGGTCGATCGCGAAGGTGACCGGGCCGACCATGAGCTGGCCCAGGAACCACCAGTCGTTCTCTTTGCGGTCGATGACGGAGATGCCGCCGATCAGGATTCCCGAAGCGTAAAGCCCGAGAATGCCCGCTCCCACCAGCACGCCACGCTTGCGATCGCCCGCGACGACATGGCCGAGGCCCGGGAGCGCGGCACCGGCGACGAGCGCGATGGGATCAAAGCCGGTGGAGAGTTCCGGGGCCGATGAAGCCGCCGAGGCGTGGGCGGAGTTGGAGTTGTTGGAGTATTCAGGCATGGTGGTGAGTGCCGGTAATGTATCGCGGATCGAGACTCCGAGGCGGTGGACCCGGTTTCCGGGTCGGGTCGCGACGGGGATTGGACGAAAAAGTCCGGTGGGGGGTGGGTGGAGCGGCGCGCTGGAGGTGGGTAAGGTTGGGTCGTTCAGGGGGGGAGTCCGCGGGTGTGGGCTCGTCGGGTTCGAAGGTCGGGGTGGGTTCGAGGATCGATTCGTACTTCTCTCTCGAGTTTGAGGGCTTGAAAATGATGATGAACACGGTCGAATGTGAAGCATGGACGATTGACGGCGGCGAGGCCGCCGGCGGTGTGGCGGTCGAGGATCGGCCCGCGTCGCCGTTCGGCCCGGCGGATGACCAGAGCGCTTTCCGCACGCTCACGCCCGTCGCCTATGACGAGGAAGAGGGCGAGGACGAGGAATTCGAGGACGGTGAGTTCGACGACGAGGACGAAAGCCTCGGCGAGGACGGCGAGAGCTTCGAGGACGACGACGAGGACTTCCTCGACGACGAGGACGAGTTCGACGACGAGAAGGACGACTCGAAGGACGATGACGACGATGACGACCTTTAGGCCTGTGACGGCTCCGGGAACCCCGGGCCGCGACGAACGGGTCGCCTGAGGGACAGATCACGCCGATACCACGCCGAGCCGGGAGCGCCCCGGGTCGGCGTTTTGTATCTGGAGATCCACCCATGTCCAAGAACCAGCCCCCTTCGGGCTCACCCCGTGTCGCTCCCGCCGGAGAAGCCGCTCCGGCCGCTTCTTCGCCCCAGCCTCAGACCCCGTCCCAGCCTCAGACCTCCGATGAAGCCGCGGCCGCCAAGCCCGCGTGGGCCGAGGGGTACGGCGGCGTCGTCGATCGCCGTCTGGGCATCGATCGCCGGGTCATCGAAGCCGGATTCACCGGCCTTGAGCGTCGCCGTGGCGCCGGCCGCCGACTCAGCGAGTCCCAGCGCGAAGCCGAGGAAGGCCGCATGACCAAGGAGCAGTTCCTGTTCCTCGTCGCGGTCGATGAGTTCAAGAAAGCCAACCAGACCCAGTTCCCCACATGGACCGACGTGCTTGAGGTCATCCGCTTGCTCGGGTACCGCAAGACCTGCTCGAGCGAGCTCAACCTCCGCCGCGCCGAGGACTGGCTCGAACCGTCCAACGCCCCGTCGAACGTCCGCCCGCCCCGCTGGGCCGAACGCTTCGAGACCCGCAAGCGTCCGGCGGCGTGAGACCGTGAAGATTCCGAGAAACGAAAAGAGCCGCGTCACCCAAGGTGGCGCGGCTCTTTGCTTAATGGGTTCGCGTTGGGTCGAGGCTTAGCGGCCGCCGGGGGCGCCGGGGACCGGGATGTTCCGGATGGTGTCGTAGGAGGACCGCTTCACGTCGGCGTCGAGGCTGACGTAGCGGCCGCCGCGAGCGGTGGGGACCGCCGTGGTGGAGCCCCAGTAGGGATACCCGTTGACCTGGCGGTGCATGTAGTCGGGAGCGTTGACGAGAAGCGTGCCCTGCCAGTAGGTGATCGAGCCGCCGTCGCCGCCGCCGTCGGTCCACTGGTCGGGCTCGACGAGCGAGGTGATCAGGTCCTTGACGGACTTGGCGAGGTTCTCGCGCCGCATCGGGTCGGCTTGGCGCTGCTGGTTGTTCTGGTTGTTCTGGCCGAAGGGGCTCTGGCCGCCGCCACCGCCGCCGCCACCACCGCCCGTGTTCTGGAAGGCGGCTTGGAGGTCAAGCTCGGGGACATCGGTCTTGTCGCGGACCTCAAAGAGCATGTCCGTGATGTCGTAGGACTCAAGGCGGCGGAAGCGGTTGAGGGAGGTCTTGAGGCCGATCTGGATCGAGCCGCCGTCGGTCATCTGCCACGTCGCGGCGCTGGGGGTGGTCGTGGTGCCGGTGGCTTTGTCCAGGACCTTCTCGAGAAGCGAGAGGAGGGTCATGTTCTTGGCCGAGAGGGTGATGGAGGTTTCCTTCTCGAGGCCGGCGCCGGTGTTGTCGGTCCAGAGGACTTCAAAGTCCGCACCCGAGACATCGCGGATGAACGTGATGCACTGCTCAAGGGTGTTGTCGGCGAAGTCGGCGGAGACGACCTTCATCATCTTGGAGAGAGCCAGCGCGCCGGGGTGGACCGCGGTGGCGGTGCCGGAGGAGAAGGTGGTCGAGCGGGCGGGCTCGGCGGCTTTGGCGGGTTCCGCCGCAGCCGGAGCGGCCGGAGCGGCTTTGGGGTCCGGCTGAGACTGGGCGAGAGCCGAGGCGGCCAGACCGAGGAAGGTGACGAGAACAGCGGCGTGCTTCATGAACCAGCTCCTTGGGCCAAAGACATGGCCAGTGTACCCCGCAACGCCTCCACACCCTTGCGGTTCGGGCCGGTTTCGCTCGGAAACCCGCCCGACGGACCGGGCCCGGCGTCCTGCCGGATCCGCGGTGCTCTGGCTTGGATGTCGGGGACGGGGTCGTTCATTGCGAACAAGCCCCGAAAATCCCGGTCCAAGTCCGGTTGCTGAACATCTATGACTGACTGATCGCCCGACAGTTCCCATCGGGTGCGGAAAAAGGCAGGATGAGCGCGATTTGGAAGCGACCGACAGATCCGCGTGAAGCCGGGCTGCGGGGCTGTCGATGTTCTCGGGGCAGGCAAAGTCCCCGGGATTTGGTCTCTCAGGCTCGAAAGTCTGAAAGGGTCCCGGTGCCTGACGGATTGATGAGGAGCAGGAGCGTGCGCACGGGCGACCGGGCACGCGCCGGCGAAAGGCCGAGGGATCGGCTTTGCGGTTTCGCCTCCGCCGCGAGTGTTCGCGGCCATGGCGCCTGACTCACGGATACGAGACAAGGAGCTTTTGAGAATGACGTGCACGACCAACAACGGTTATACCCCCTCCGGCACCGCGGGCTCGCACTGCGCCCCGT
>JBIKTT010000242.1:0-4645 GCA_044347925.1 Phycisphaerales bacterium | reverse complement strand
CCGGTCGGGTTGTGCGGCGTGTTCAGGAGCAGCACGCGGGTCTTGTCGGTAAAGGCCCGCTTGAGTTCGTCCGGATCGAACCAGAACGGATCGCCGGCCCGGGCGGGAGCCCGCAGCGTCACGACCTTCGGCACCGCTCCCACCATCGCAACCACGGCCCGGTAGCTGTCGTAAAAAGGCTCGAACATCACGACCTCGTCGCCCGCGTTGAGCACGCCCATAAGCGACGCGGGGATGGCTTCGGTGCACCCGCTGGTGACGGTGACGTGAGTCTCGGGGTCGACGTGCGAGCCGGTGCGGCGGTGCCACAGATCGGCGATGGCTTTGTTCAGGGGCGGTGCCCCAAACATGCGGGCGTACTGGTTGTGCCCGGCGTTGATCGCCGCGATCGCGGCATCCTTCGCGACGGCGGGGCCGTCAAAGTCGGGAAACCCCTGCGCGAGGTTGACCGCTTTGTGAGCGTTGGCCAGCATCGTCATCTCTGCGAAGATGGACGTGCCGAAGGGTTGAAGCGAGCGGGCGACGTGCATGGGCGATGGTAACCGGCGGCTTAGCCGCCCGCGCCGCCTGAAGGAAGCGCCAGCGGGCCTACCGGCCCGTCAACACTGCCACAGGCTGCTGCCCCACGTCAGGCCGGCGCCGAACGCGAGGAACATGACCTTCTGGCCGGGCTTGAGGCGGCCGGCCTTCGCGAGGTCGTCAAGCACCAGCGGCACGGACGCGCCGACGGTGTTGCCGTACTTGCTGATGTTGACGTGGAGCTTTTCCGACCCCAAGCCGAATCGCTCGCGGGCCGCGTCGAGGATCCGCAGGTTGGACTGGTGGCAGACGTAGTGGTCGACCTCTTCGGCCCGGACGTTCGCCATGTCGAGCGTCTGCTCGATGAGCTTGGGAAAGGTCGTCACGGCGAACTTGAAGACGGCCTGACCGTTCATCTGGATGCAGTTGAGTTGGCGCTCCTCGCCCGTGATGCCCTCGGGGAAGTCCGACATGTGCGAGGGGATAAAGAGGTGCCGGGCTCCGCCGCCGTCGGAGTGCATCGCCTGAGCGAGGATGCCCTTGGACGCGTCATCGGTCGCTTGCACGACGACCGCGCCCGCGGCGTCGCCGAAAAGCACGCTCACGGCTCGGCCGTAGGTGGTCATGTCGCAGTGGCGCGTGATGCAGTCAGCACCGACCACCGCGACCGTGCGGTAGGAACCGCCGCGGATGAGGTCGTGGGCGAGATTGAGGGAAAAGACGAACCCCGAGCACGCCGCGTTGAGGTCCATAGCGCCGATCTGGCCCGCTCCGATCCGGTGGGCCACGTTGCACGCCACCGAGGGCGTCGGGCACTCCGGGGTCATCGTTCCGACGAGGATGAGGTCAAGATCGGTCGCGGACATGCCGGAAGCCGCAAGGGCCGCCTGAACGGCTTCGGAAGCGAGTTTGCTCGTGGTTTCGCCGGTAGCGACGTCGTGGTGCCGGCGTTCGTGGATGCCCGAACGCTGGACGATCCACTCGTCGGAGGTGTCCATGATCTTCTCGAGATCGTGGTTGGTGACGACCCGCTTGGGAAACGACGAGCCCGTACCGAGAATGCGGACGCCTCGAGGACCGGACGCGGATCTGCCATTCGAAGGGATCGGTGTACTCACGCGAACTCCAAAAAGCGATCGGAGGAATCTGGATGCGGCCAACTTCACGAAACCATAGCCGATTGTTGTCGCAATGTCCCACCAAATGAAGACCGCCGAGGCCCAAGGCCCCGGCGGTCACGCTTGTGAAACGCTTCCGCGCGCGCCATGTCGGCGCAGCGGCGGATGCGGGTCGATTCCGGTGGTTAGTTCTTGGAGACGCCGATGCCGAGCTTGGGCACCTTGATGCGCAGGCCCGGACGGACGTAGCCGGACTCAACGCACGCACGGTGGTGCTGCTTGGGCATGCCGGAGAGGGGGCAGACGGTCGGGATCGCGCCGGTCATGGCGTGATGGGTGCGGCGACGACGCGTGCGGCCATAGCTGACTCGTTGTGGGGGGAGCATCGGACCTTCCTTGGAACCCTGAGACCATCCTCGTCGGGTTCCGCAACACAGACCCTACGGCCCGAGCCGTTTGGGACCTGTGAGCGGGGATTCTAGCGGCCTCCGGACGCGGGTCAACGGCCGTCCCCCACCCCGCTTCCCGATCCCCCGGGAACCGCGTCCCATCCGCCGGCACCTCCCACCTCCCGTCGGCCGGTCCGTAGGGCCGCCGGTACGCCCATCGCCCAATCGGCCCGGTCAGCCCGATCCACCGCCGGGCCGGGATGCCGCCCGCATCGCGGAATGCGGTCGCCCGAGTTGAAGCCCGGTAATTCCCGCCTAGTATTGCCTCCTCAGCCGCTGAAAGCGTCCCTCGCCACCCGGCCAGGCCAGCTTGAAGCGTCCGAGCGTCCGCCCTCCTAGCTCAGTTGGTAGAGCAGCTGACTCTTAATCAGCGGGTCGAAGGTTCGAGTCCTTCGGGGGGCATTTCAATCGTTGCAGGGACGGATGCGAGGGCTCGCTTGGCGGGTCCCTTTTGCGTTTTGGAGGGGAGCGGTTCCGCAGGCGGGTCTCCTGGTGGGTTTCCTGGCGAGTCTCTTGGCGGTTCCGCTGGCTGGTCGCCCGCTCCCGCGGACGGCTCTGCGGTCAACCTGACCGCGCCACCCGCTTGGCCACCAACCCGATCACCTGGTGGAGCAGCAAGAACGCCAGCACCAGCCCGCCCGCCACGATCCGCGTCCACCATGAGCTCAGATCGCCCTGGAAGCTGATGATCGTCTGGATCAGCCCCAAGATCATCACGCCCGCGAACGAACCGATCACCGAACCCGCTCCGCCCTTGAGGAGCGTGCCCCCGATGATCACCGCCGCGATCACATCGAGCTCCATCCCCTTGCACGAGGCCGGGTCACCCGACTGCTGGTACAACGCAAACAGAAGCCCCGCGACCGCCGATGTGCACCCGCAGAGCGCGTACGCACCGACCTTCACCCGCCGCACCGCGAGCCCCATCAGCCGCGCCGCCGCCGCGTCGTCACCCACCGCGTACACCGCCCGCCCGAATCTCGCGTGCCGCAGAAGCACCCACGCCAGGGCAAGCAGCACGAACATCACGACCACCGTCGGCGGGATCACGACGCCGCGGGCACCGATGGGAACATGCATCGCGAGCGTCTCGTTCAGCGTCGTCCCGACGAACGGGTGCGTCACGCCGCGCGACTGCGGATGCACGGCAAACGCCGCTCCGCGAGCCAGGAACATGCCCGCGAGGGTCACCATGAACGGCGGCACGTCGAGCATCGCGATCAGCACGCCCTGAGCAAACCCAAACGCGAGCCCCACCGCGAGCACCACCCCCGCCGCCGTCAGCGGATGCAGCCCGTGAGCCTCGACCAGCGACGCCGCGAGCGTCGCCGAGAACGCCATCACCGCTCCGACGGAAAGATCGATCCCCCCCGAGATGATGACGAACGTCATGCCGATCGCCGCCACCACGAGGAACGCGTTATCGACAAGCAGGTTCCGCACCACCCCGACTGAGGCAAAGTTCGGGTAGCTCACGGCTCCGAACGCGAAAAGCCCGACGAGAAGCACGCAAGTCGCGAGCACCGGCGTCAGCGAGACCCACTTGTGCAGCTTCATGCGCCACCCCCGCGACGCCCCCACCACCCGGAAAGCCAGTCCCGCACACGCGGTGCCTGAAGCAAGCAGACCATGAGCACGACCAGAGCCTTCGGCGCCGGCGCGATCTCCGCCGACACATCGTGCATGTAAAGCGTCTTGGTCAGCGTCTGCATCAGCATCGCGCCCACGATCGTCCCCGCGAACGAGAACCGGCCCCCGCTCAGGGCCGTCCCTCCGATCACGACCGCGAGGATCGCGTCAAGCTCGAGAAGCGACCCCGCGTTGTTCGCGTCGGCGGCTTTGATGTACGAACATTCGATGACGCCCGCTGCCGCCGCGAGCAGCCCGCAGAGCCCGTACACGAACATCATGACCGCCCGGTCCGGAATCCCCGCGAGCCTCGCCGCGACCGGATTGTCCCCCACGCACTCGATGTACAGCCCAAGAGCGCTCCGTCGAACAAGAACCTGAAGCCCGATCGCCGCAACCGCCAGCATCGTGACCGGGATCGGAAGCCCCAGGAACGAGCCGTTCCCGATGGCCGCCAGCGGCGCACTCTCAAACGTGATGATCGACCCGCCGGTGATGAGCTGAGCCACCCCGCGACCCGCCACCATCAGCACCAGGGTCGCCACGATCGGCTGAAGCTTGAACACCGACACGCACACACCATTCCACACTCCGCAGCAGGCTCCGAGCATCATCGCGCCCGCCATCGCCGCCGGCCAGGGCACCTGCGCCTGCACCAGAAGCGTCGCCGACACCGCTCCCGCGATCGCCGCGACCGCCCCGACCGACAGATCCACGCCGCCCGTCGCGATGACCAGCGTCATGCCCAAAGCCACCAGCGCCGTCCGGGCCCCGTGGTTCAGAATGTCCACCAGCACGCCGTACAACCGCCCGTCGCGTGCTTCCACCGCGAAGAATCCCGGCATGAACGCCGCGTTGAACGCCAGAAGCAGCGCAAGCGCCGCCAGCGGCCACGCCAGCGACCTCAGCCCGCGACGCCATGGGTGAGTT
>JBIKTT010000241.1:0-4646 GCA_044347925.1 Phycisphaerales bacterium | reverse complement strand
GCTACCGGCCTTCGACGGGAGCGTGGTCGGCGCTGGGCGGTGGAGTTCCAGCGGTGGCGAACGCCGTGGTCGAACTGCCCGGCGGAGATGTGCTGTGCGGCACGGACTTTTTTGTTTACCGGTATAACTCGGCGACGCAGACGTGGTCGACCGCGATCGAACTCTTCGGTACCTACGCGCTGGCAACCCTCCCGGACGGGTCGGTGTCGGCGGGTGGCGCAGGAAACGTGGAGGACGGCCTGGGGCTCGAGCGCTATCGCCCCAGTCCGGCGCCGCTTGGCTCCCACGCGACCTTCGCGGGCGGAATCGCTGGTGAGGTGCGGGCGGTTCTGCCGCTCCCGGGCGGGGCGGTCTGGGTCGTTGGTGCTCACGGCGGGGCCGGCAGTGTGAGTGCCAACAACATCATCACGTACGCCGTTCCCGGCACGCTGCCGGCGTTCTCGAGGCAACCGGCCGCGATGCTCACGGTCGTCGGCGGCACGGCGGTCTTCGACCTCAGTGCTTCGGCGCTGGGTGAGGTCACCTATCGCTGGCAGAAGGACGGCGTGCCTCTGGACACCATCGCCAACCCGACGGCGGCGACACCCATCTTGCGCCTGTCCAATCTGCAGCCGAGCGATGCCGGCTCGTATGTGTGCATCGTGACCGGCTCGTGCAACGATCTTCCCCTTGGCAGTGTCCCCGCCTTGCTCACGTTCCCGAGCCCGGCCTGCCCGGCGGACTTCAACGGCGACCAGTTCGTGGACTTCTTCGACTACCTCGACTTCGTGACGTCGTTCGAGGAGGGGTGCTAGGGTCCCAGACCTGCTTTCGACGCCTGTGCGCGTGGAGTCGGATCTTTCGAGGAGACCAACGAATGAACTGCCAATCGAGAATGTGCGTTGCCTGGGCGGTGTTGGGTTCCGCGGGGGCTGCGATCGTTTCGCTTCCCCAACAAGCGGCGGGCGATCCGACGGTGCCGGGCGTCACGACGAGGCTGTACAGCCAGTTGGAAGCGGGGCATCGGCCGTACACGCTCGCGTTGGACGCTTCGGGGGTTCTGTACGTGTCGTCGGACAACAACGCGATCGAGGGCCGGTTCATCCTGAGCGTGCCGGCGGGGGGCGGCTCGCCGCTCAACTTCAGCACCGAGCGGATTTACGACCCCGACGGCGTGATTGTGGATCGCACGGGGTCGTACTCGGGCGTGGCGGGGGCTGTGCTGGTGGGGTGCTCGGATACCTCGGGGGCGACGGGTCGGATCCGTGCGGTGAGGCCGGACGGGACCAATTTCACCGTCGCAGGGCCGAGCACGGAACTGAACAACAACGACACGATGGCGTTTGACTCGCTCGGGCGGTTGTACATCGATGTCTACGGGAACCGCACGGTGGCCCGAATGAATGGGAGTGTGCCGACGGCGATCCTCACGCTTCCGCCGGGGGTTTCGGGGGGCGTGATCGAGATTGATCATCTCGATCGGTTGTGGATCGCGTGTACGGACGGGAATCTCAGGAGGTACTCGCTGGCGGGCGTTCTTGAAGCCACGATCCGCGTCTCGAACGCGTCCCTCGGCATGGGGCGGAGCGACGGCGGGTTGTTCGAGCGCGGGATTTATGTGATCGACCGCCAGAGCGGGATTCTCTCTCGGGTGAATGCGCAGGACGGGCTTGAAGCCGTCGGCTCGGGGTTCGGGGAGGTCTATCACGCGGTGTTCGACGCGTCGGGTGCGATGTACGTCGCCGAGTACGAGAGCACGCGGGTGTGGAAGCTCGGGGGATGCCCGGCGGACTTCAACGGCGACCAGTTCGTCGACTTCTTCGACTACCTCGACTTCGTGACCGCGTTCGAGACCGGCGGCGGGCTCGAGGCGGACTTCAACGGGGACGGGTTCGTCGACTTCTTCGACTACTCCGATTTCGTGGCGGCTTTCGAGGTGGGGTGCTGAGGCGAGGTGGCGAGGCCCGTTTCGGTCTCGTTTCTGCAGACTTGCGGCAGTTGGGTCTGATAATCTGATTCTCCCACGCCTTGGAGGGATTCCGCTTGGCAGACGCGGGCCCGGGGGTAGACTCTCGTTCGCTCGGCTGTCGGTTCGGCGGCCTGAGAGTTCACCATTCAGTGGAGCGTGTGATGCTACGGCTTGTTCGGACGGTTTCGGCTTCTTGTCTTGGCTCGTATCTCGCGTTTGCGGCCTTTCCGTTGGCAGCACACGGGCAGGCGTGCGACGGGCTTGTCGGGCATTGGTCGTTTGAAGACACCGGGAGCGTTGTGGCGGACTCCTCGGGGCTTGGGAACCATGGAACGGCTTTCGGATCGCCCCTGCACGCGGCGGGGGTGAGTGGTCAGGGGCTTGTGCTTGATGGGATCAACGACTTTGTCGAGATCGCGGACAGCGCGTCGCTGAACCCGGCGTCGGCGATTTCGATCAGCGCGTGGTGGTTCAGCACGTCGTTCTCCGGGAGTGGGTCGGACCCGATCGTCGACAAGGGGGCGTCGTGCCACTGTTCGCCGTTCTACCAGTATCAGATCGGCGTAAGCGGGGACCGGTACCCGCAACCGTCATCGTTCTCGTTCATCGCGGCCGCGTCAGGCACGCCGGGCGGTGCAGGAACGCCCCTTCGCTTTCACACCACCGGTCGTTGGTATCACGTGGTGGGCACGTACGACGGAGCGACAATCCGGATGTACGTCGATGGCGTGCTCGTGGATCAGAATCCGCTGGCCGGCCCGATCACGTCGTACGGGAAGCCGGTGCGGTTCGGGCGGTTCAACAATCTGGGTCAGTTCTACCTCCCCGGTGTGATCGACGAGATCCGGATCTACGACCGGGCGCTGAGCGCGGACGAGGCGGCGTTGCTTTATGAGAGCCCGGCCGGCGAACCGGTGGTGGAGCCGCAACTCGTGACGACGTGTCCCGGCGGCGAGGTGACGTTCCGCGTGCGGCACCTTTCGATCGCGGGTGGCGGGGGTGCGACGTATCAGTGGTTCAAGGACGGCACGCCGACGGCGTTCACGGGATCGACGCTCACCGTGAGCGCGGCGGAGACGGCGGGGTACTCGTGCCTCGTGACGTCCTCGTGCGGCGGCGGGATGTCGAGCGAGGCTCGCGTCGTCGTGTGCCGACCCGACTTCAACTGCGACGGGTTCCTGGACTTCTTCGACTACGACGCGTTCGTTCAAGCGTTTGAGACGGGCGGCGGGCTCGATGCCGATTTCAACGGGGACGGGTTCGTGGACTTCTTCGACTACGACGATTTCGTTGCGGCGTTCGAGTCGGGGTGCTGAGGCTCGCGGGATCCTGCTGTCGCGGGGCAGGCACAAGTTGGCACATCGTCTTGCGTTCAGCGTGGCTTTCGGGTATCCTCGCGCCCGCGAGCGACTGCGTTGCTGTCGTGATGCCTTGGCCGACCTTTACCGGGAGTTTCTCTTCGATGAAGACCTTTGATCACACACGCGTCGGCCGCATTCGGGGTGTCGTGGCACCGGGGCTGCTGGCCCTCGCGGCTTTGGCTCCCGCGGGAGTCGTGAACGCCCAGTGTAACGGTTTTTCAATGCAGACCTCCGGCGGTGCGGCGATCGTTCCCGGGACGTTCGACATCGGCAACCACTGCGACGATTGCATGACCGCCCTTGCTCTCCCTTTCCCGATCAGCATGTACGGCACCGCGTACAACGCGATCAACGTCAGCAGCAACGGCACGGTGCAGTTCGTTTCCGACGATGCGACGTACGGGAACGACTGCCTGCCTCGGGGCGAGCTCGGCGTGGCGATCTGCCCGCACTGGGATGATCTCATGACCGACGGGCCCGGGCACGGGATCTTCCGGTCCATCACGGGCGTGGCGCCCAATCGGGTTTTGGGGCTTGAGTGGCGCGGGCGGTATTACTCCGGCGGCGGCACGGTGAATTTCGAACTGCGTCTCCACGAGGACAACTCGCGGATCGAAGTGGTGTACGGCGTGATGGGCGAAGGCGGGACCGGCGCGACTATCGGCGTTCAGGATCTGTCCCGCCCGCCGACGCAGTATTCGTGCAACACCGGGGGGCTTATCGCACCCGGGACCAAGCTGACTTTCGCGTGCTACAACGGGCCCACGGGCACGGGGGCTGCATCGCCGAACACGGTCTACGCGTGCGAGGATCAGGGCGTGACGTTGCTCAGCGTGGAGGTCACGCCCGGCGTCAGCCCGCCGAGCACGGGGATCACGGTGCTGGCGGACCTGACGAGCATCGGCGGCGTCGCGAACCAGTCGTTCTATGACGACGGCACGAACGGCGATCTGGTGGCGGGCGATAGCATCTGGAGTTTCCGCCTGACGGTCCCGCCGCTGACGCCGCCGGGCCCGAAGAACATCCCCTACATCCTCGGGGACGCTCAGGGACGTTCGACGTCGGGTGCGCTGGGGCTGACGACCAATCCGTGCGCATCGACGGGGCCCGACGTGATCGTCGTCGGCCTGACGGATGTCAACTACTACGGTGCGGTGGGGAATATCTCCGCGTATGCGATCGGCACCGACGCGTGCAACCGCGGCGATGTTCCCGTGCTTTGGATTCAGGGCGGGACCGAGCATCCGCTCATCGCGCAGAACATGTACCGGCTCAAGAACGGGCGGTTCGAGCAGATCGGGCAGTCGTTCCTCAAGCACAGTTTCCAATCGCTCAAT
>JBIKTT010000240.1:0-4654 GCA_044347925.1 Phycisphaerales bacterium | reverse complement strand
CAGCCGCCGGGACCGCGTGACGGAGAGCCAGTTCGAGCGGACGCGGGTGATGGTCGCGGACCTCATGCGTCAGCACGGCATCAGCTTTGATCGCGTGGATTTCTCCAAGCTCGGCCCCGGTTTCGGATCTGCGGCGTTCCGCGAAGCGTTCGGCGGATAACTTTCATGCAACCGTTCCTCACCGCCCGGCCGAATGGTCGGGCGGTGGTCGTTTTGGGGTGCCCATGTCCGGAGTTGAGCCGTCGGGGTGAACAGTCGATACCGGGACAGGCATGACGAAGGGCGGGGGCCGCGCTAGTGTTAGGGCCTATCCCGGAGGCCCCCCTCCGGGGGATCGGCGGGGTTTCTTCCTGCCGGCGAGTTTTTTTGAAGCGCGAGCGACGGGGAAACATCTGTCTTGATCGGCGGGCGGTCGGGAGTTCGGTTAACACGGTCGGAGACGGTCGGGAAAGTCTGTGGCATGACGCGAGTGATGACGGAGCACAAAAAGGGGGACACGGTCGAGGGGTTCAGGATCCTCGGCGAACTGGGCCGTGGGGCGGCCTCGATTATCTACTTGGCCAAGGACACCAAGACCGACCACATCTGGGCTCTCAAACACGTCGCCAAGCTCGAGCCCAAGGACCAGCGGTTCCTGGATCAGGCCGAAGCCGAAGCCGACATCAACCGCCAGCTCGCGCACCCCAAGATCCGCAAGATCGACCGCGTGGTCCGCAAGCGGGCCGGCCTTCTCAGCGGCGTCACCGATCTGTACATCGTCATGGAGCTGGTCGACGGCGAAGCCCTCGACCGCCGGCCGCCGCGCACGTTCGAGGAAGCCGTCAGCATCTTCGAGCAGACCGCCGACGCCCTCTCGTACATGCACGAACGCGGCTTCGTCCACGCGGACATGAAGCCCAACAACATCGTCGTCACCTCCGACGGCGAGGTGAAGATCATCGACCTGGGCCAGAGCTGCAAGGTCGGCACGGTCAAGGAACGCATTCAGGGCACGCCCGACTACATCGCGCCCGAGCAGGTGCACTGCCGCCCGATCACGGGCAAGACCGACATCTACAACCTCGGCGCGACCATGTACTTCATGCTCACGCGGACGAAGGTGCCCACCGCGCTCGCGGGCGGCGACTCGCTCGTCAGCAGGCTTGATGACAACCTGATCGAGAAGCCCAAGCCGGCGATCTCGCTCAACCAGCGGATCCACCCCAAGCTCAACGAGATCATCATGCAGTGCGTCGAGGTGGACTCGGAGAAGCGGCCGGAATCGATGCGGTTCGTCGCCGACCGGCTCCAGCTCATCCTGGGCATCCTCCGCGCCAAGCGCGAGGGGACCGGCGGTTTCAACCCGATGGACAGCGCGCCGGACGCGTAAGCGTCAGAGAGGACCGGGCGCCGCGAGATGGATCTGGCCGCTCTTCAACTCGGCAACGCGGGGACCGTCATCGACCTGATGATGGCGGGAGCGGAAGCCAATCGTCGGGCTTCGTGCCGCCGCGGCTCGATCGACGTGATCGAAGCTCCCGGCATGCTTCTGGCGACGGGCGATCTGCACGACAACCCGATGCACATGGCCAAGCTGGTCCGCGACGCCGGGATGGATGGAGCGTCGGCGGCGCAGGCCGGGCCGCATCTGACGCTTCACGAGATCATCCATCCGCCGCGGATGGTGAACGGGATGGATTTTTCGTTCCGGGCGCTCGCGCGGGTCGCGGCGCTCAAAGCCGAGTTTCCCGAGCGGGTGCACGTGCTTCTGGGCAATCACGAGCTGGCGCAGGTGCTTGGCACGGCGATCTTGAAGGACGGCGTGCGCGTGGTGGATGCGTTCAACGCCGGGCTTGAGTACGCGTACGCGGATGACGCTCCGAAGGTAGCGGAAGCGATCAAGACTTTTGTGATGTCGATGCCGATTGCGATGCGGGTGGAGTGCCTGGGGCCGGACGGACTTCCAGGCGGGCGGCACCTGCTCTGTTCGCACAGCTTGCCGAGCCCGGGGCAGATGGCGCGGTTTGATCCGACGATTTTGTCGCGGGATCTTGAGCCGCGCGACTACGAGCCGCTGGTGGGCAGCGCGTACAACATGGTCTGGGGCCGTTCGCACGATGCGGAGCTGCTGGAGGACCTGGTCGAGCGGTGGGGGATCAACCTCTTCCTGATCGGGCATGAGCACGCGGAGTCGGGCGTGCGGATCGTGCCGCCCAACGCGGTGATCCTCAACAGCGACCACGATCGCGGGGTGTACCTGCCGGTGGATCTGTCGTCGCCGCCGCGGGTGGAAGAGATCCCGGGGCTGGTCGTGCCGCTCAGCGGTGGCTGAGGATCATCGGGCGGGCTTGGCGAGCGGGGGCAGGCTCTTTTCCGGGCCGTGGTAGATCGAGAATTCGCTGATGGTGGGGCAGGCGAGCGCGGCGTCGATGCGGAGCCTGACACGCGAGGCTTTGGTCTCGGGGAGACGAAGAATCCGCTGGGGCCCGATGGTCGTGCCGTTGGCGACGGGCTTCCACGCGCCGCCGGACCATGCTTCGACGGTGAAGCGTTCGACGCGCTGGCCGAGGGGGATGTGCTCGCGGAGCTTGACGACGTTGAAGGTGGTTTCGGCGCCGAGGTCGATCACGGTCTCGGCGGTCGTCATGGCGTCGTCGGTGGCCCAGTACGTCGCGGGGTCGCCGTCGGTGAGCATGGCGGGCGAGAACCTGGCGTCGTTGCCTCGGGCGGGGCCGGAGGCTTGGCGGCCCTTCGCGAGGTCGGTCTTGAAGATGGCGTCGAGCGCGGCTCGCATCTCGCGGAGGGAAGCCACATCGCGTTCGTGGAAGATCCCTCGGGTGTCGGGTGGGATGTTGAGGAGCAGGTTGGCTCCGCGGCCGACGGAGCGGAAGTAGATGTCGACGAGATCGGCACCGGATTTGACCTTGGCGTTCTCGTTCTCGTGGTAGAACCAGCCCGGGCGGATCGAGACGTCGACCTCGACGCCGACCCAGTGCGAGCCGTTCTTGTCGCCCTTGGCGAGGTGGTCGTGCGAAACGCCCGGGTACATGCCCGAGAGGTTGATGGTTTGCCAGCTCTCTTCGTCGGAGTAGCCGGATTCGTTGCCGACCCAGCGGCAGCCGGGGCCGGCGTCGGAGAAGATGATGATGGAGGGATCCTGGGCGAGGATGCCGGCGTTGGTGGTGGGCCAGTCGTAGTAGCTGACGCGGTCGATCTTCCGGGTTTCGCGGGCTCCGCCGTAGTAGCCGTCGCCGCCGTTGGCTCCGTCCTGCCAGATCTCAAAGAGCGGGCCGTAGGTGGTGATGAGCTCTTTCCACTGGTCGCGGTAGTAGGAGACGTACGCCGGCTTGCCGTAGTCGGCGTGGTTGCGGTCCCAGGGGGAGAGGTACAAGCCGACCTTGAGGTTTTGCGCGCGGCAGGCGTCGGCGAACTCGCGGACGACGTCGCCCTTGCCGTCCTTGTAGGGAGAAGCTTTCACCGAGTGGGAGGTGAAGGCGCTGGGCCAGAGGCAGAATCCGTCGTGGTGCTTGGCGGTGAGGATCAGGCCCTTCATGCCGGCGTCTTTGGCGACCTTGGCCCACTGGGCGGTGTCGAGCGCGGTGGGCGCGAAGATGCTCGGGGACTCGTCGCCGAAGCCCCATTCCTTGCCGGTAAAGGTGTTGGTGGTGAAGTGGACGAATCCGTAGAACTCGAGTTCGTGCCAAGCGACCTGCGCGGGTGTGGGGCATGCGCCGAAGGGCTTGGGTGGTTCGGCGGAGAGAGCGGCGATGGCGAAGAGGGCGCTGATCATCGCTGCAGGATACAGGACCGGAGGCGAAACCGCGGGCTTGGTGCGCGGCTATTTCTCTGGGAGCCCAACCATGCGGCGGATCGTGGCGGGGGATTCGGGCTGGCTGGTGCGAGCGGCCAGGAGCACCGCTTGGGCCATGGAGAGGACGGCGGGAAGGTCGGTGGGTGCTTCGGCGGGCGCGGCGGGGTCGAGGAAGCGTGCGAGGGCTTCGCTGAGGGTGCGGAAAGCGGTCCAGGTCGGGCCTTCGGAGGCTTGGGAAGAGAGATCGACGACCGCGCCGGATTCGTCGCGCCATTCAAAGCCCGCGTCGGTGAGGGTGAGGCGTCCGGGGGCGGCGAGGATGGTCGATGAGCGACGCCAGGAGGCGGCGCGGTTGGAGGCGAAGACGCTTGCGGTGCGGCCGCTTGCGAAGCGGAGCGTGGCGGAGATCGTTCCTGAGAGGGCGATGAGGCCGTCGGGCGGGGCGGCGGGAGCGCCGGGGGCGGGCGTGAACGAAGCGGTGATCGTCTCGGCTTCCCCCATGATCGCGTGGAGGGAGTCGAGGGCGTCAAAGAGTCGAGCGCCGAGGGAGCCTTCGTGCGGGCCGCAGAGGCTCTCGAACATGGCGGCGTGGGGGGAGGTGAAGCGTTCGAGGATCTCGGCGGCGTCGCGGGCGGCGCGGGAATGTCGGAGGAGGCCGAGGATGCTTCGTGCGGTGTGCGGCTGGGCGGCGTCGACCCAGCCGCCGCTGGTGAGGGCGAGCGCGGAGTGGGGGATGGGCTCGAGGGAGGCGATTTTGGCGCCTTTGGCGGAGGCTTGGGCGAGGGTTCGGGCGTCGAGTGCGGGCTCTTCCGCGAGGTCGGCGAGGAGGATGCAGTTGACGGCGCCGTCGGGGTCGACGACGAG
>JBIKTT010000347.1:0-3702 GCA_044347925.1 Phycisphaerales bacterium | reverse complement strand
CTTCTCCGAAAGCTCGTAGAGCTTGTTGACCGCGCGAACCTTCAGCCGCCTCAGTGCCCCGCCTTCGATCGGCATGAACGGTGGCCCGTGGATGGTGTGGATCACAGCGGGGGACAATGGCGTTCGAGCGTGTGAATACGAGGCGACGCGGCCGAGGATACCCGCTTTGGATGAGTGCGTGTGCACCACATCGGGCTTGAGCTTGGCGATGAGCTCGCGGAGCTGCGTCAGACACCGGCGGTCGCGGCCCGGGCTGATTTCGCGGCAGAGGTCGGGGACCTCGTGCATGCCGATGCCGCGTCCGTCCGCGGTCCGAAACGTCGAAGCCCGCTCGTACATCGACCCCTCGGGCCCGAAGATCGGCCCGTAGGCGAGGTGCACCTCGTGGCCCAGGCGTGCTTGTCCCTCGCAGGAAAGCACCGTGTTCTCCTGCGAGCCGCCGAGGATCAGCCGGGTTGATACATGCAAAATCCGCACACCGGGAGGATAACCGTCAACCGGCGGAGCCGCACCGGCGGGTCCCAGTACAATCCGCCATGGAGTACGCCGTGGTCTTCTTCATTCTGGCGGCCTTCCTGCTCCCGGTGACGCTGCTTTTCGGCGTCGCGATTGTGGGCCCGAGGCTCTCCCCTCGCGTGCGAGAGCGGTTCATGACCTTCGCCGTGAGCCCCTGGCGGCCCCTTCTCGCCGGCGTCGTCATGTTGACGCTCTTCACGACGATCAACGTCATGGTCAGCTCGGGGAGCGTGCTTCGGGCCATGCTCGGGTCTCTCCCCATGGCGATGATGTTCGCCAGCTTTGGCGTGTTCGGCCAGATGTCCAAGCGGACGGGCAGCACCAAGCGCTGCGCCAAGTGCGAGTACGACCTTTCTGGCGTGATCGATGAAAGCCCGGCCGATTCGCAAGCACGCTGCCCGGAATGCGGCTCGCAGTGGAGCAAGCCGGGCGGCACCGTGGTGGGAGACAAACGCTGGTCGCGATTGGGCGTCGCGTTTGCGTGCCTCCTGCTCCTGCCGCTTCTGGCTTCACTCACCCTCCCGTTCATCGTCGGTTTCCAGTCTCTGAGCGGGCCACTCATGAAGATCATGCCGACCGGTTCGTTGATCAAGCACGTGACGAGCGTCCGCGGGTTTCGCATGGACGAGTGGGCTGAGCTTCGCAAGCGGACGCTGACCGATGATCAGCGGGAGACCCTCGTGCGGGGGCTTTTGACGCGGGATGCTCTCCAACTGCACGCGTGGGGCGATGAAGCAAAGTGGATCGTCGCCGAGTTCGCTACAGGCACGCTCACGGCGGAAACCAAGAGTGCCGTCCTGGAGCGGTTTCTTGGGGTGAAGTGGCTCAGCCCCGCCGAGGTTGCGCGGACGCAGTCGCTCGCTCCAGCGTCTGGTCAACCCGCGATTGCCGAGTGGCACATCGTCGCCGATGGCGCGTGGGGGCTCGGCGGCTGCTTCACAGGCGGGAGCTGCTTCCTCGTCGTGAGCGATATCGTCGGCGTGAGCGGCACCGTGCTTCTGCCGGCAAGCCAGACCGAGATTCCAGTCGACCTGGCGACCCGAAGCCAGCCGCCGGCAAAGTCCACCTGGACGTCAAGCTCTCCCCTCGACCAGTCGCTTCAGGTCCGCACCCAGGGCACGCTGCGGGCCACGGTGTGGATCATCGTGGAACCAAGAGCCCGAGGCCCGCAGCCGGTCGTGTGGAACAACGGCACTCCGGCCACAGCCGCCGACGCGATCGTCGCGCGCGTGGAACTCGGACCAGATCGGAAATGACCGCTCCGCAAGAGCCTTCGCTCGACGATCAGAAGGAGTCGACGAACTCCGCGAGGAGTCGCACGCCCCAGCCCGTAGGTCCCTCGATGAACATGCCCTTGTTCGACTCCGCGACGTGAACGCCCGCGATGTCCAGGTGGCACCAGGGGATTTCGTCCTTCACGAAGTACGACAGGAAAGCCGCGCCCTGGATCGGGTGTGCTTTGCGGTTGGGGTTGCTGTTGAGGATGTCCGCGATCGGGCTCTTCATCATGTCGCGGTATTCGCTGTGCATCGGCAGGCGCCACACGCGCTCGCCGCTGGCGGAGCTGGCGGCTTCGATCTTGCCGCGCAGGCCGTCATCCTCGCAGAACATGCCGCAGTAGGTCGAGCCTAGCGCGACGACCACGCCGCCGGTGAGCGTCGCGAGGTCGACGATGCACGCCGGGTCTTCCTTCTCGCACGCCCAGCAGAGCGCATCCGCAAGCACGAGGCGGCCCTCGGCGTCGGTGTTCGTGACCTCGACCGTCACGCCGTTGCGGTAGGTGATGACGTCATCGGGGCGGTAGGCTTCGTCGGAGATCGAGTTCTCGGCGACGGCGAGGAACGCCACGACGCGCCGCTTGGGCTTGATGACCGTGGCGATGGCGTGCATGGCGCCAAGCACCGCGCACCCGCCGTCCTTGTCACGCTTCATGCCGACCATGCCGTTGTTGATCTTGAGCGAGAGGCCGCCGGTGTCGTAGGTCATCGTCTTGCCGACGAGGACGACGGGCTGGCCCTTCTTGCCCGCCGGCGCGTTCTTGCCGAAGGGGTTGTACTCGAGGCGGATGAGGCAGGGCTTGTTCTCGCTGGCTTTGCCGACGTTGATCAGGCCGGTGAACCGTTCCTTCTCGAGAGCGTCGCCCTCCCAGATCTTGATCGCAAGACCGCCATCCTTCGCGACCTTCTTCGCCTGCTCCGCGATGAAGCCCGTGGTCGCGACGTTCGGCGGTGTCTGGCTCAGCGTGCGGCAGAGGTTGGTCGAGACGGCAATGGCCAAGCCGTGCTCAACGCCGGCGAGGAACGTCGCGCCCTCGACCGTCGCGGAGAGCGGCTTGCGGTCGCGATCTTCCGCTTTGCTGCCGGTGCCCTTGAACTGGTCGCAGACCCAGCCGAGCAGGCCGAGCCCCTCGCCGAAAGCCTGCCCGCACGCTTTCCCGTTGAGCTTGTTGGCCGCGATGGCGGAGGCGAAATCCGCGTGGAAAGCGGTCGCTTTCACCGCGACCATCTTGCGGCCGATCGCCGCGGCGACGGACCGGAACGATGCGGCTTCGAACTTGGCTTTGTCGCCCAGGCCGACGAGGAAGACGCGGTCGTATTCACCGCCGGGGAACGCTTCGACGATCGAGCCGACATCGCCGGTGGCTTCCGAACGCTTCAGTGCCGCGGCGAGCGTCCCGCCCGCGTCTTTCTTCGCGGCTTTGGCGTCCAGCCCCTCGCCCTTGAAGTACCCGATCGCGAGCACCTGGGGTTTGGTCTTGGCGGAGGGAGCGGAAGCCACGGTGATCGACTGGAACATGCGAACTCCTCAAGGGTTGATGGGAGCGTAGTTTACACCAAAACCAAGCCCGCGGTTGCTCCGTCAGTCCGCCGGCACGCACCGACCCCTCGCCCACGCGCGAAGCTCCTCGATTGCTTCCTGACGCGTCACCGAAAGCGGCGGGGATCCACGCACGGCTTCCACAACGTCCGCCTGGGTCAGCGATCGCCCGGCGCTGTACGCCCGGTGCAGCGCGCTGAGGACGGCTTGCTCGATCTCCGCGCCGCTGAACCCGTCGGCGGCTTCCGCGAGAGCGGCGAGGTCGAACCGGCCGGGGTTCTGCTTGCGTTTTCGGAGGTGGATCCGGAAGATCGTCTCGCGCACCTGCGCGGTCGGCAGGTCGGCGAAAAAGATCTCATCAAACCGGCC
>JBIKTT010000239.1:0-4666 GCA_044347925.1 Phycisphaerales bacterium | reverse complement strand
TCGGCGATGTCCATCTTTCCGATGACCTTGACGCGGCTCACGACCGCGGCATGCAAGCCCGTCGGCGGCCGCATCAGGTCCCGCAGCACGCCGTCGATCCGGTACCGGATCCGCGTCCCGCGTTTGTCGGGCTCGATGTGGATGTCGCTGGCTTTGTCGCGAACCGCCTGCAGGAACGTGACGTTGATGAGATTGATGATCGGCGACCCGGCGACCATCCGGTCAAGGTCCGCCGCCACCGACTCATCCACGCGCTCGCGCTCGACGACCTCGACGTTTGATTCGGACAAGCTCGTCAGGAACGCGTCAACGTCAACGTTGCCGCCGGAGTACTTCTTGACGAATTCGGAGATGTTGGACTCGATCGCGAGCACCGGCCGGATCTTGAGCTTGGTAATCTCGCGCAGGCGGTCGATCGTCGGCAGGCTCTGCGGCTCGGCCATCGCGACCGTGAGCGTATCGTGCACGCGGAAAAGCGGGATCACCTTCAGCCGCGTGCACTCCTCCTCGCCGATGCTCTTCATCAGCGCCGGGTCGATCAGGCCGTGCCGAAGCTGGCACCCGCGAACCCCGAGCACCCGCCCCAAAGCCCGCACCAGCGTCGCGCTGTTGATCACGCCCTGCTCGACCAGAAGCTCGCCCAGACGCCGGCTCGTGCTCCGCTGCTCCGCCAGCGCCCGATCAAGCTGCGACTGCGTGATCGCGCCGTCCTCGACGAGGACGTCCCCGACGCGCGTCCGCTTGACGCGGCGACGCTCGCTCCCGCTCTGCGGCGGCTGCACGGGTTCCAGAGGCTCCGCCGTCAAAGAAAGCTCCTGACCGCGGACTGAATGTCCGCGTACTGCTCGAAGTTCCCGATCGTCTCCGTCAGTTCCATCACTTCGCGGAGCGTCTCGTTGGCCCCGCAGAGCTTGAGCGCCTGCCCGCCCTGCGACATCTCCTCGCCCACCTCCACCAGCACCTCAAGCCCGCGGCTGTCGACGTACGCGATCGCGGACGCGTCGACCACCACCCGGCCCAGACACTTTGGAAGCGCCGCCATGAAGCTCGAACGGAACTGCTCCGCGTCGTTCTGAAGCAGGGGGCCGCTTGGCTTGAGCACCGTCACCGCACCCTCGCGTGATTCGTGTATGTCCATGTGGGTGCTCCTTTAGGCCGCCTGCCTCGCCGCTTCCGACCCCGCGGGCACCCGGAACGTGAACGTGCTCCCCTCGTTGACCTTGCTCTTGAGGGTCACGTCGCCGCCGTGCATCCGCGCGACCTCGCGTGCGAGGGTCAGGCCGAGCCCGGTGCCCACGATCGACGAGATCCGCTTGTCCGACGACCGGTAGAACCGCTCGAAGACCGACTCGTGCTCCTCGGGCTTGATGCCGATGCCGGTGTCCGCCACCTCGACGACCAGGATCTCCGCCGCGGTGCCCAGCCCCTCCGCGAAGGCTTTCACCGTCACCGTTCCGCCAGCTGGCGTGTACTTCAGAGCGTTGCCGACGAGGTTGTGCAGGGCCAGCGTGATCTTGTCGTTGTCCCCGCGCATCACCGGCAGCTTGGGCGCGATGTCGAACGCGAGCGCGATCTCCTTGTCCTGCGCCTGCGGTCCAAAGTCGTGCTTGAGGTCGTCCAGGATCGTGAGCACCGGCACGTCGTCGCGTCGCATGCGGAATGACCCCGCTTCGATCTCCGACACGCTCAGCATGTCGGCCACGATCCGCTCCAGCCGCCGCGACTCCTGGTTGATCACGTTGATCGCCGTCGAACGCGCCGCCGGGTTGTCACCCGTGTCCTCGAGCAGCGCCTCGACGTAAAGCCTGATGTTCGTCAGCGGCGTGCGGAGCTCGTGCGACGCCTGATCGATCAGCGAGTTGCGGGCTTTGTCCGCCACACGCTGCTGCGAGACGTCGTCCAGGATCGCCATCGCCGCGAAATGGTCGCCCTTGCGAGCCGGCTTGACGCTGACACGCACCACCGCCGACCCGTTCTCGCCCTTGCGCTCGACCTCCCACTGCACCCGCCGCTTCACCGTGCCGCCGCTGATCCCCGCCATCGCCGCCTTCGCCGCATCCTCGGGGAACAGGCTCACCATCGGCTTGCCCGAAAGCTCCTCGCGCGGCGACCTCAGAAGCACCGCCGAAGCTCCGTTCGCGTACGTCACGTTCATATGTTCATCAAGCAGCAGCACGCCAAGCCACAAGCAGTCCAGCGCCTCGTGCGCCGAACCACCCGTCGGGTCGGACTCCCCCTGCCGACGATCCGTCGCCGCCGCTTCGCCCTCCGACAGCATCCGCTCGTCCCGCGCCACCAGCAGCGCGTTCCACGCCTGCGCCTCCGGCCCGAACTCCGAAGCCACCGCCAGCGCGGCCGATGATGCCTCGCCCGACGAAGCCGCAACCAGCGACTCGCGGATCGCGCCAAGCACGCGCAGACGACGCCGAAGCCTGCGATACGCCCACCACAACCCCATCAGCCCCACCACGCCCGCCGCCGCGATACCGGGCTCCGCGTTCCCGGCGCCGAACGTCGGCTCGGGCAGTTCGCTCGCCACCTCAAGCACCGCGACGCCCTTTCCCGCCACGCGCACGGGGAATGTCGCCTTGAAGACGCTCTCAACCTCCGACGTCGTCGGCTCGGAAACGCCCTGCGGCCACTCCGGCCATTGCTCGGGCAGTTTGCTCTTCTCCACCATCGCTTCGACGATCGAGCTCGCGATCACGGTCCCGTCCGCGAGCTTGATGCGGCACGCCTGAAGCCCGGACCCCACCGCCGCCGTGATCAGCTGCGACCGGATGTCGCCCGTGTTCCCCTGCGCGAGCGAGCTCTCCGCCGCCGCCGCCAGCGCCGACCCCAGCGACCGAACCTGCTCGCGCCGCCCCTGAAGCAGAGCTTGGTGCTGCGCCTTGGTCGCCCACCATGCGCACGCGCACACCACCCCGACCACCAGCGCGGCCAGCGACAGACCCGTGGCAGCGATGAACGCTTCGCCACGGACCCAACGCGAGATCACCGCCGACGGTCCTGTCTGCCGCACGCGATACTCCATTCAGAAGCCCACGATGGGACCTCCATGGGTGTATCGGCAGCCCTCACACGCCTCTCAACCGCCGCTCGCGGGTTATCACGCGATGCCTCTGTCCAAACAGGGATCCCACACCATCACGCCAACGGGTCGGGCTTGAACAGCTTGGTGTCCAGGGCCCATAACCGCTCGGTGAAGTTCCCGCCCAGATCCTTCTTCGACTTGGGCCCCCGCGCCGCCGCAAGCGACATATGCATCTTCGCGTCGATGTTGTCGAGCTGATGCACGAGGATCGCTTCGGGCGTCATCGGCACCCGCGCCGCCCCGTGCTCGGGCAGGCCGTGGTGGCTCAGGATGATGTGCTGAAGCACCATCACCGCGTTGGGGGGGAGCCGCTGCCCCGTGTCCCTCATCACCTGCTGCGCCTTGTCGTGCAGCATGATCGCCCCGTCCACGATGTGCCCGATCAGTTCGCCCCGGTCCGCATAACCGAACGCCCGGTCGTACACCAGCTCCCGCGTCTTGCCCAGATCGTGCAGGAAAAGCCCCATCACCACCAGGTCCCGGTTCAACCCCGGGTAAAGCGGAGCCACCGCCGCCGCGAGCTTGAGCAGCCCCAGCGTGTGATCCAGCAGCCCGCCCAGATACGCATGGTGCGCACTCTTCGCCGCCGGACACTGCTTGAACTGGTCCATCAGGAACTTGTCCGACAGGTACACCTGCGCCAAAGCCTTGATCGCGGGATGCTCGAGCGTCGCGAGCACACCCTGAAGCTCCGCGAACATCTCCTCGATCGACCGCGGCGCGACCGGCAACAGGTCCCGCATCTGCTCGGGCGTCGGGTCCGCCGGCTCGATGTGCTGAATGATGAGCTGCAGGTCCCCCTGGTACTTCTGCGTCTCTCCCTCGACATACGCGAACCCGTCCGACGGAAGCGACGCCAGCAGCGCCTCATCCACCGTCCACATCCGCGCCGTCACCTCGCCCGACCGGTCCCCCACGATGCATCGCAGGTAAGGCTTGTCGTTCCGCGTCCGCCCCAGCTGAGCGTTCGAGACCGCGTACACCCCGGCGATGCGCTCCGAGGGAAGAAGATCAATGATGTACCGCCGATTGCCCGGTGCCGACATGAACCCGCCTTTCAGATGAGTGGCCATGGTAGGGCCGGAAAACCAGATCCGGGCTTTCACATTTGAAATCTCAGATTTGAGATCAGGCGCATTCCGCTTCCGCGTCGCCGCTCCGCCACCTTTACCTCACCACCGCCCACACCAAAAACCCTGCCCACGCGAGCGTCGCGAACACCCACGCTCGGCCCGCCCATCGTTCACGCGGAGTTCGCCGAGGGTCCCGAAGCCGCCACGCCCCCGCGCAACCCATCGCCACCGCAAACACGATGCACGGGAAAGCCCCGAGGACGCCCGCCACCCCGCCTCCCTGGGCTTGCACGAACGAAAGGACGATCGAACACGCGGACAGAAAGAAGTGCGGAACCACCTCCGGCGGCGGCATCGGAAACCGCGCCGCATCCTTCTCCCCGCACTCCGGACACGTCACCCCTCGCCGATACTCCGGCTCGTGTCCCGACAGGTCATACCCGCATGATTCGCACTTCACGCGAACGCTCCTGACCGACGGCTCGCTTCAAGCACGATC
>JBIKTT010000238.1:0-4675 GCA_044347925.1 Phycisphaerales bacterium | reverse complement strand
GCTCGACATCATCGCCGGCGACGAACGCAACAAACGCTTCCGCCCCTGCCTCCTCTACGCCATCCATCAGTGCACCGCGCCCTGCGCCGACAAGATCTCCCGCGAAGCCTACCGCGAGGACGTCGAACGCTTCACCCGCTTCCTCGGCACCCGTCGATCCGAGATGGTCCGCGAGATGACCGAAGAGATGACCCGAATGGCCGCGGACATGAACTTCGAACGCGCCGCCGCGATCCGCGACCAGATCAAAGCCCTCGCCAAGCTCGACGAACGCGCCGGACGCGATGAGGGCTGGCAGCCCGAGTCCGAGATCGACCTCATCGACCCGCGCAAGAGCCTCGAAAGCCTCCAACGCACCCTCGGCCTCGCCGAGCCCATTCGCTGTATCGAGGGCATCGACATCGCCCACCTCCAAGGCGGCGAGACCGTCGGAAGCAAGGTCTGCTTCATCGACGGCCGACCGCTCAAAAGCGAGTACCGCCGCTTCAAGATCAAAAGCGTCACCAACGACGACTACAGCTCGATCCGCGAGGTCGTCAGCCGCCGGTACCGCGAAGCCGGCACCGGAAGCGAGCTTTATCCAGAGGTCATCCTCATCGACGGGGGCCTTGGTCAGCTCCACGCCGGGCTCGAAGCCTTCGCTCAGCTCGACATCAAGCCACCGATGGTCATCAGCCTCGCGAAGAAGGAAGAGCTCATCTACGTGCAGCAGCGGAGCGATCCCATCCGCTTGGGACGCGAGAATCTCGGCCTCCGCCTGCTCCAGGCCGTCCGCGACGAAGCCCACCGCTTCGCCCAGCACTACCACCACGTCCTCCGCCGCAAGAAACAACTTGACGAAGACTGAACCGAACGATGAAACAAGTTTCGGCACGACCTTCGCCGGTTTCTTGACGCATCGATCATTGTCGATACGATTGAAGCGAGCTCTCAAGGTCTTTCCAAGACCGGGGGCTTCTCTGGAGGTACTTCCGTGCCGAACACCATCACTCCCGCCGATCTGCTCGCGTCCCTCTCGTGGCGCTACGCCACCAAAAAGTTCGATCCAAGCAAGAAGATCGACGCCGCGCTCTGGTCGACGCTTGAGCAGGCTCTGGTCCTTTCACCGTCGTCCTACGGGTTGCAGGCTTGGCGATTCGTCGTCGTCACGGACACGGCGACCCGCCAGAAGCTCCGGGCGGTCTCGTGGAACCAGCCGCAGATCACGGACGCTTCGCACATGGTGGTCTTCTGCCGAAAGAATGAACTGACGGCCGCGGACGTCGATGTGTATGTCGACCGGATCGCCCAGGTTCGCGGCGCGTCTAAAGCGGACCTCGAGGGCTACCGCAACATGATGGTCGGATCGGTCACCAACCCGCCCAGCCTCCCCGGCGGCGACATGGTGACCTACACCCGCTCGCAGGTCTACATCGCACTGGGCCAGTTCCTGACGGCGGCGGCTCTCCTCGGCGTCGACGCCTGCCCGATGGAAGGCTTTGACCCCAAGGGTTACAACGAGATTCTGAACCTCCCGGCTCAGGGCTACTCGGCGGTCGTCGTGGCGACGGCGGGCTACCGCGCGGCCGACGACATGTTCGGCACCATGAAGAAGGTGCGGTTCGAAGCCAAGGACGTCATCAAGCACGTCTGACCCGATCCGCCCTCACTTCACGCTCACTTCACCGGGTTCCCCTCGGCGTCGACGAACACGGGTTCGCCGAGGCCGAGGTCCTTGATCTGTTCCAGGATCAGGGCTTTATCGCCGACCAGCACCAGCACGCCGGACTCGATCGGCAGCGCGCTCTTCGCGATCGCGTTGAGATCAGCCGCCGTCACCTTGTCGATCATCGCCATGTCCGCCGCGACGGTGTCGAACGAAAGACCATTGACAAGCATCGTCTCCGCCACGCCGAGCAAGCCCGAAAGCCCCTGGAACCCGCGCACCGTCTCGTTGCGAGCCGTCTCGCGGACCTTGCGAGCATCATCCTCGGAGACATCGCCCGCCCGCAAGCGGTTGAACTCCTTCATGAACTCGCGCAGCGCCGCCCCCGTGACTTCCGCCTGCACGCTCGCGCCGGCGCTGAACGTCCCCGCGGAAATCTCCATCGCGTACCGCGACCGCGCTCCGTAGGTGTACCCGTGATCCTCGCGGAGATTCTGATTCAGGCGGCTGGTGAAGCTGCCGCCAAGCAGCGTGCTCAGGAGCCGCAGCTTCACGCGATTCGGATCGGTGTACTTCACACCCGGCGACTGGAACCGGATCATCGTCTGCGTCGCGCCCGGACGATCGACGATCGCGAGCTTGAGCGAGGATCGCGGCTGAATCGCAAACTCAGACCGCGTCCCGGGCTGCATGTTGGCACCCGTCCACGAGCCCAGAGCCCTCTCAAGCATCGGCGTCAGCTCCGCCAGCGTGACGTCGCCGGCAACGAGAAGCGTGCAGAACGCCGGGTCAACGAGAGACTTGCGAGCGGCTTGCACCTGCTCCAGCGTCATCGCTTCGACGCTCTTGACGGTGCCACCGGCGGGGAACGCGTACGGGTTGCTCTCGCCGTACACCATCCGGTCGGCGACCATCGTGGCCGCGGCGGCGGGCGATTCGAGAGCCTGACGCAGATCGTCGGCTCGAAGCGACCTGACCCGCTCCCAGTCCTTGGCTTCCATCCTCGGGCGTACGACCGCATCGGCGAACAACCCGACCCCGCGCTCGACGTTCCGCTTGAGGACCGTCATCGAGACACCGAGGGTTTCGTGATCCGTGCTCGCGCTGAACGACCCTCCGATCGCCTGCACCGCATCTCCGAACGCCAGGGAGTCAAGCTCGCCCGCGCCCTGCGTCATCATCTCAGCCGCAAGCGAAGCCCGCCCCTCCGCTCCCTTGGCGTCCAGCGCCCCACCCGGCTTGCTGACGAGATGCAGCGCCACCAGCGGCAGATCGCTCCGCGTCCAGAGCGCCACGCGAAGGCCGTTCGAGAGGGTCGCGGTCTGCGGGGCAGGCACCTTGAACTCGCTCGTGGCTCCGTCCTTCGGCCTCGCGTCGCGAGGAGACGCCGCCCGCTCAGGCTCCTCCGGCAGCACGCGCACGATCACGCGGGCGTTCTGCTTGATGGTCTCTTCAGCCCATTCACGCACCTTCGCCGGCGTCGCGCTGCGGAACCGGTCCAGGTCGCGCTTGAAGCTGTTGGGCTCACCCCAGTAGTACTCGTACTCGTTCATCCGATCCGCTTTGCGGTCGATGCTCTGCAGACTCGCGAGCGTCGCCATCTCGATCGTGGCTTTGTACCGGTCGAGCTCCTCCGCGGTCGGGCCGTCCTTGATCAGCTTGGCGAGTTCCTCGTCGACGAGGGCTTCCACCCGCGCGAGATCAGCGTCCGGCTTGGCGAGCACGGCGATCTGGAACATCCCGCCCAGCGGGTATCCCTGCTGCATCGCGCTCACTTCGGCCGCGATCTGTTCGTCGATGACCAGCCGCTTATAAAGCCTGCTTGAGTTCCCGTCCGCAAGCACGGCCGCCGCGAGCTGCATCTCCGCGTCGCCGTTGCCAAACGCGACGGGGCTGTGATACGTGTACTCGACCTTCGGAAGCTGCACCTTGTCGATCGCCGTGATGCGGCGAACACCGTCGAGCTTCACCGGGATCGCCTGCGCGGGCTTGGCGTATTTCCGCGTCACCGGCTGACCAGCGGGGAGCGTGCCGAAAAGCGAGTCAATCAGCGGCCGGACCGCCGCGGAGTCAAAGTCTCCCGCGACCACCAGCGAAGCGTTGTTCGGAACGTAGAAGTTCGCGAAGAAGTCCTTGACGTTCGCGACGTTCGCGGCTTCGAGGTCTTCGTGCGTCCCGATGACGCCGTAGTAGTACGGATGCGACGGCGCGTAAAGCGCCTTGTACACCATCTCCGAAGCTTTGCCGTACGGGGCGTTCTCGACGACCTGCCGAAGCTCGTTGCGCACGACGTCCCGCTGCTTGTCGAGCTTCTCCTGGTTCATCTGGAGGCCCATGTCCTCGAGGCGGTCGGCATCGAGCCAAAGCAGCGTGGGAAGCAGCGTGCTCGGGCCCCAGGAGAAGTAGTTCGTCCGGTGCAGGTCGGTCGACGCGTTGTTGGCTCCGCCGCCGGTCTCCATCAGCACATCGAACTGGTTGCCCGGGACCCGCTTGGTGCCCATGAACATCAGGTGCTCGAAAAGGTGAGCAAACCCGCTGCGCCCCGGCGGTTCATCCTGGGCCCCGACCCGGTACCAGATGTTCACCGTCGCCACCGGAAGGGACCGGTCCTCGTGCAGAATCACGGTCATGCCGTTGGGAAGCGTGTACTTCTCGTAAACCACATCTTGGCCGACCGCGGAAGCGGCAAAGCCGGCCGCAATGACGATCCCGGGAACAACGGAGAAGAATCGGTTCATGCGCGGACTCCCTGTGGAATCCGAACGATACGCGCGGCGGTCCGACCGATCACCTCGCGCCCAGGAGCGACAAGACGCCCTGCTTCTGCAGGTCCATCGTCATCTTCATCACAAAGTCCGCCGCGGCGGTGAGCACCTGCCGACGGACGAACTCCGACACTTCGCTGGCGTAGTCCACATCCTCAACCTCCGACTGCGCCTCGGTCAGGTTGATGAGCTCCTCCTGAAGCGAGCGGATCTGCGCATCCACCCCCTTCACGCCCGCACCGGCTTCCGCCCGCGCCGTCGCGAT
>JBIKTT010000008.1:0-14910 GCA_044347925.1 Phycisphaerales bacterium | reverse complement strand
CGACTCCTTCTGAGGGAACGTGGCCGCCAAAAGCAGCCCTCGCACCCGTTCCGGAACTTGCCGACAGACGTCCATCGCGATCTGTCCACCCATCGACAAGCCACCAACGACGAAGCGATCGATGGAGAGCGCATCAAGCAGGCGAAGGAGGTCCTTGGCGAAATCCTCGAACGCCGCCACGCCGGTTGCCGTTGCACTCTCGCCGTATCCACGGAGATCGGGCGCAATCACCCGCCACCCCATCGCGGCGACGACGCTCAACTGCGGTTTCCACATCGAGCGGTTGAAGGGATGCCCGTGAATCAGCAGCAGAGCGTCAGGGCCGCGGGGCCCCTCATCTTCGAAGCCGATCAAACCGGTGTCGATTGAGGCGATCACGACCCAAGAGTACACGACCAAACGCGACCTCGGACGTCGCGGCAGGGGCCATTGTGTCCTCGCTCGCGATGCAAGCTTCGATCGACCGGTCGTGATCGAGGCGCTGCCAGACCCTTTCGCGCGCGATCACGACCGTCTGGCCCGACCTCAGCGCGAAGCCACGGTGCTTACGTCGCCCAATCGTCCGGGTATCAGGGCGATCGACTGCTTTGAAAGGACCTGTGGGCATCACGACATGATCCTGGATTGCCTCCGGGCCGAGATCCGCGCCGAGTGGCTGGCTGGCCAACTGTGAAGGCGAAGAGACGGACACGCCCTTGGCTTCAGGATGCGGCTCACGATGGCAAGATGGGCTGTTCAGTTCGGACGCCGCAAAAGGCTGCACGCAGGCACGCGTCTACTTGGTAGACTCGCTCCGACGGCGAGACCTCCCTCGGCCGTGCCGCGACAAGGCTGGGCCTTCATTCGCTTGATCAGTCCACGTCATTCTTCCCTTTGCGCCCAGAATTGAGGTCCTTGTGAGTCGATTCGCGTTCGCGGCCGCCGCTGTGCTTTGCGTGTTCGTCGCTACGAAAGCAGAGGCACAAGCACCGCTTGATTCGGCATTCACCTACCAGGGCGAGCTCGTCGAGGCGGGCGCGCCAGCCACGGGCACGTACGACCTGCGGTTCCGGCTTTACGACGAAGCCAGCGGCGGCGCGTTGATCGGCGACACGCTTTGTTCCGATAACCTTGCGGTCGCCAACGGCCGCTTCGCGGTATCGCTCGACTTTGGTCCGGCTGCTTTCGCCGGCCAGAAGCGGTTCTTGCAGCTGGAGGTCCGCCGCGACACCGGCCTTGGCTGCTCGGACGCCAGCGGGTACACGGTGCTGACGTCGCGGCAGGAATTGACGGCGGCACCGAACGCGAGCTTCGCCCAGAACGCGGCGAGCTTCAACGGTCAGACGGCGGGCTTCTACCAGGACGCGGCCAACCTGACGGGCACGTTGGCCGATGCGCGGCTTTCGGGAAATGTGGCGCGGCTGAACGGCAATCAGACCTTTACGGGTCAGATGAACTTCTCCAATGCGGGCAACACGTACGCGGGGAGCGGCGCGGGCCTGACCAACCTGAACGGCGCGAGCATCAACGCGGGCACGCTGGCGCGGTCGTCGCTGAGCGCGGATGTGCAGAGCGGGGTGGGCACGTTGGGCCTTGATCTGTCGCTGTCGGGGAGCGCCGTGACCGGGAGCGGCCCGATCTTCGTCACGGTGGCGGGCTCGTTCGCGTACGTGTTGAACTCCGCTTCGGATACGCTGCAGGTGTTCAACATCAGCGACCCCGGGTCGCCCACGTTGACAGGGAGCGTCGCGACCGCGAGAGAACCATACTCAATCACGGTGGCGGGTCCGTTCGCGTACGTGGTGAGCTTCGCCGCTCGCACGCTGCAGGTGTTCAACATGAGCAACCCCGGCGCGCCGACGCTGGTCGGGAGCGTCGCGACCGGGTCCTTTCCGCGTTCTGTCGCGGTGTCGGGCGCGTTCGCGTACGTCGTGAATACGGATGCGAACAGGCTGCAGATCTTCAATATCAGCAACCCCGCCGCGCCCACGCTGGCGGGGAGCGTGGCGACGGACGCTTTCCCGATCTCTGTGGCGGTGTCGGGCTCGTTCGCGTACGTTGTGAGCTTCAACTCGAGCACGCTGCAGGTCTTCAGCATCAGCAACCCCGCGACGCCAACCCTCTCGGGGAGCGTGGCGATCGAGGGCTTCCCGTTTTCTGTCGCCGTGTCGGGCTCGTTCGCGTATGTGCCCGCGGGGACTCTGAAGATCTTCGACATCAGCAACGCCGCGGCGCCAACGCTGGCGGCGAGCGTCGCGGCCGGGGGCTTCCCACGCTTTGTCGCGGTGTCGGGATCGTTCGCGTACGTGGTGGACGCTGACACGAACACGCTGCAGGCCATCGACATCAGCAATCCCGCTTCGCCCACGCCGGTGGGGAGCGTCGCGACCGAGATCAACCCATTCTGCGTTGCGGCATCGGGCTCGTTCGCGTGTGTGGTGAACATTGACTCGAACACGCTGCAGGTCTTCAACGCCGCGAACGGTGTCCGCTTTGGTTCAACGCTGGCTCCGTCGACCCTTGCCGGCGTCGACGGCTCGGGCCTGACCGGTGTGAACGCTTCTCGACTCAACGGGCAGGCCGCATCCTTCTACACGAATGCCTCCAACATCACCACCGGCACGCTGCCCGCAGCCCAAGTGCCAAGCCTCGACGCGTCGAAGATCACCACCGGCACGCTCGCCAACGCCCGGACCACCGGCACGAACCTGAGCACGGCGAGCACGCTGGTCCTGCGCGATGCTTCCGGCAACTTCTCTGCCGGCACCATCAGCGCGGCCCTCAACGGCAACGCCACCACCGCAACGACCGCCGCAAACTCCACTCAACTCAACGGCCAAGCCGCGTCGTTCTACACGAACGCCTCCAACATCGCCACCGGCACGCTGAGAACAGCCGTGATTCCGGTCTCTGCGTGGGTCACTGAGAGTTTGCCCACCGGCGCGATCTCCAGCAGCGGCTTCACAGAAGTCAGCGGCACCTCGCGTGTTCTCTCCATGCGCCAGGGTCTCGCGGTTGTGAGTTGGAGCATCAGCGCTTACAGCAGCGTGGCGTTCACCGACGTCAGTGTGCGGATCCGCGCCGTGACCAACGGCACCTCAACGTTTGGGCCTACTACCAACTTCACGTTCAATCAGGCGGGCGTGCACACCACCATCAGTGGGAACGCCGCCGTCACCATCCCCGCCACGGCGAACACCACGTTCACACTCGAAGTGGCCCGCACGGGGGGCACCGGCGTCTTCAACACCGACAGCCGCGATTCGCTCACCGCAACCATCATCAACATCGGTCAATGATCGCGGCCGCGCCCCTCTACCCCGGCAACGCTTCCAGCCACGAGAGCAAATCCGCCGCGGAGCGCTGCCCGCGGAGGGTCGCGATCACCTTGCCGTCGCGCAAGGCGTACGTCATCGGGATTGACTTGCCGCCCAAGTAAGCATCGGCCAACTCGGGTGAACGGTCGACCTCGACGTGTGTAGAAAGGAAACGCGGTTCCGACAGCTTCGCGATGACGGAGGCGTCGTTGAGCGCATCACGCTTGAACTGCTGGCACGGCGCACAACGATCGGCCGTCGCGAACGCCACCACGATCCGATCCGCCCCCGCACGCGTCATCGCGACATTCAGCGGCGGCGCGTCCGCTATCAGCGGCGGCAGCGCAACGGTTTCGCGAGCGACGATGAAGCCCGTCTTCGGGTCGTACGCGTGCCGCACCGTGAGCCGGTCCATCCACGCCCGGATCTCCGGGGGTGGAGCCGCCGCCGCGACATCCGCCGAACCACGGGCCTCGGGCGACGGCGGACGCGACTGGGAACACCCAGCAGCAAACAGCATCAGCCCCAGAAGAAGCAAGCCAAGGACAGCGGCAGGGAGTGTCGATTGCATCGTGGTCAGATCGTAACCCGTTCGTGAGCAGCAACGATCTAGAGGACGCGATTGCGGGCAGCCCGCCGCGGTCGCCGGATCGAGTCAACCCACGCCTAGACGTGCGACCCGTGCTCGCGGCACACAAACGACAACCCCCGAGTCTCGCGATCGGGGGGGGGTTTCGTTGTTCAACGGAGCGGGCGGAACCGTCTTCCGTACAGTCGGGAAGACGGAGTCGAGGCACCCGGGCGGCTCGTTTACGCGCAGGGGACAAGCACTGATCGCCCGGATATGAGCCACATCTCAACGATTCCGACCAGCATGTGACACGTCCATGACCGGGCGATCTTGCGCCATCATCGCAGGCAGTGTAAACTCGATGGTCCGGTTCAAGAACACTAAGAGAACCATGCGAAACGCGATCACACTTCATCTGGCGGTTCTTGTTGCACTGCTCGGCGGCTGCTCGAGCCCGCCCCCGGCTCGTCTCCGTTTCGAGGTGGTGCGATCCATCCTCGAGGACAGCAAGGGCAACTTCTGGTTTGGCAGTTGGAAGGAGGGCGTCTGCCGATTCGACGGCGAGCGTCTCACCTATTTCACCATGGAGGACGGCCTGAGCGACAATCAGATCAGGTCGATCCGCGAGGATCGCAGCTGAGTTGTCTGGTTCGAGGGGGGCGTGGGGATCAGCGGCTTCGACGGGGAGAGGATCATCAGACCCGCAAGCAGGAACTACGCGTCGAAGGACGATTGGCGTCTGCAGCCGGGAGACCTGTGGTTCAAGGAGGATGGCGCTGCCGGGGCAACCGAGATCGAAGGCCAGCCGGGCGTCTATCGATATGACGGAAGCGCCTTCACCTACCTGGCTCTCCCTCTCCCTGCGGATCATCCCGACGCCGCATACGCCAGCACCGGCTTTGCCAGGGGAAAGGGCGGGAGGCTCTGGTTCGCCACGTACCAGGCGGTGGTCGGGTATGACGGTGAGTCCTTCACCATCATCGACGACAAGAGCCTCGGCCTAAGCGACGACACCGGGCGGCTTCACGTCCGTTGCGTCCTGGAGGACAGCAAGGCAAACCTCTGGATCGGGAACAACGGGATCGGAGTCATCCTGCATGATGGACAGACCGCCACGCAGTTCACCCAGGATAAGGGGCTTGGCAAAGTGGACCAGCGCGTTGGGCGGATGACACCTCAGCCCGGCGATGTGACGGATGGTTCCCCTTCGCTGCATCGGGTGTTCTCGATCGGAGAAGACCGCGCTGGAAACATCTGGTTTGGCACCATCGAGCATGGCGCCTGGCGGTACGACGGCAAGTCATTGCGGAACTTCTCGGCCAATGATGGCCTGACGAGCAAGCAAATCTGGGCCATCTACACCGACCGCCGGGGCGACCTGTGGCTGGCAGGCAGCGGCGTGTTCAAGTTCAACGGAACGACGTTCGACCGGATCCACTGATGCCGGCATCCACCGCACTGACGCGACTCGCCGGAGTGACCGTATCTGGTGCTGGCCGCCGTCGTCGCTGATCGGATCGCCCGCCACGAAAGCCGGAGACGGGAGTGTCTATCGGGCGCGGAAGCCCCCGGACCACTCTCTTGTGTTGACGGTCGTCAGGCGTCGCTGGATCGCTCCAAAAACGACAACCCCCGCGTCTTGCGACACGGGGGTTTATCAAATAGAGGGCGAGGGGTGGTCTGACGATCGGCGTTTCAGAGATAGAGAGACAAAGAGAGCAGATGTGGTTCACCGGCGAGACTCATCCAGCCATCGTGCACCCTCACACGGCCGTCACTGGCTCTGACGAGCTCGACACGCTTCCAACTGCAGTGGCTGTCCGTCGCGGCTTCACGATTCCTCGCTGGTCCGCTGCATTCCGTCCATGTGCCACGCCGGAAAGGGGTCGGGGAGGTGCCTCCACGCCTCGATGCCGCCGCACATCTCTTCGTCGGTGAGCAGGCACGATTCGAGCAGCATCCGCTGGGACTGCTTGTCGAAGTCGACGCCGATAAGCACGAGTTGCTGGCGACGGTCGCCGTAGGGTTCGTGCCAGCACTTCTCGAGCCAGGCCCGCGCTTCGGGGTCGATTGGCCGGTGTTCCTTCGGACGTGCCGCCCACCACACGCCCGCGGGCTCGAGGCGGAACGAGCCGCCCGCCTGCGACCACAGGCCCGCGACGTCGCTGCGGTTGGCGAGCCACACGAAGCCCTTGCTTCGAACGGTCTTGAGGAACCCGCCGACGATGAAGTTGTACAGCCGCTCGGGGTGGAACGGCCGCCGGGCCTCAAACACGAAAGACGACACGCCGTACTCCTCGGTCTCAGGGGTGTGCTCGTTGTTGAGCTCCTTGATCCACTTGGGCGACGCCTGAGACTTGGCCATGTCGAATCGCTTGGTGTCGAGGATGGCGTTGAGCGGCACCTTGCCGAAGGTGCTGCGGATGATCGTCGCGTCGGCGTTCAGTGAGCGGATGTGCCCTTCCACCTTCCGGAGGTGGTCATCGCTGACCAGGTCGCACTTGTTCAGGATGATGACGTCGGCGAACTCGACCTGATCCGTGAGCAGGTCGGCGATCGAGCGGGTGTCGGTCTCGTCGTTGCCGATGCCGCGGTCGGCCAGGTCGTCCTCGGTCTGGAAGTTCTTGATGAAGTTGAACGCATCAACGACCGTGACCATCGTGTCCAGCCGCGTGATCTCGGCGAGCGAGCGACCCTCCTCATCCTCGAACGTAAAGGTCTGCGCGACGGGCAGCGGCTCGGCGATGCCGGTGCCCTCGATCAGCAGGTAGTCGAACTTCTTCTCGCGGGCGAGGCGAGAGACTTCCTTGAGCAGGTCCTCACGCAGCGTGCAGCAGATGCACCCGTTGGACATTTCGACCATCTTCTCGTCCACGCGATCGAGCACGGCCTCGCCGACCTTGCCGCCGGTCTTCACGAGCTCGGCGTCGATGTTCACCTCGCTCATGTCGTTGACGATCACCGCGACCCGCTTGCCCTCGCGGTTGGCGAGGATGTGGTTGAGCAGTGTTGTCTTGCCCGCGCCGAGAAAGCCGGACAACACCGTGACGGGCAGCTTCTCGGGCAGCGGGGATCGCTTGCCAGCAATGGCGTTGGAGGCGGACTTGATCATGTTCTTGAGTGTGCTCATGGGTTGCTCGCTTCACCGACAAGGCTGGTCTGCTTCAACACGGAAAGGGGTACTGAGTTGGCGGTTGAGGGCTTCAACGTGGACCATCGGCGTCGCCGCCGCGGCCACTCTGGGTGCCGTGTCTTGATACGCCGCGAGGATCGCCGCGGCCCGCTCGCGAATGGACCGATCCTCGTCGCGTTCGACATGCCCGATCGGCACGGCCCATGTGAACTGGCCTTGGACTGCCGACGCAGTGGGGACGTGGTAGAACTCGCGGTCTTTGCCGGGGCCAACCTCCGCACCCGGCTCGCGTGCCCGCTCGGTCGCCTCCACGAAGAAGTCGATGGCGTAGTTGGGGTATCCAAAGAGCAGGCCGTAGGCCCGCCAGCGGTCGGCGCGGGGCAGGCGATCGACGATCGCGACGATCTCGGCCGGGTGTGTGCACGGCGTGATGCCCAGCGGAGACCAGAACGTGGATTGACGCTGGATCATCGCCGCCAGCGCCGCACGATGCACGACATAGGCCTCGATATGCCGCTTGCCATCATGAGCGGTGGCGAAGGTCTGCACATCGGCGTAATACGTCTGGTTTCGCAGTGGCGCGAGCGCACGCCGCACACGCACGATCTCGGCGGTGTCCGCCGCGGCGACGTCGATCTTGCACTGCCAGAACCCCGTGCTCATCGGCTTGAGCCCGCCGACGAGCGTGTACAACGCTTCGCGGTCCAGGGCCTTGAGGAGTAGTTCACGGAACTGGTCGCGCTCGGCGACGGTCGAGAGCGGGGCGTCGCGGCTATCGGTGGGGCTGGCGCTCGTCGCGCAACCGCCCGCGAATAGCAACGTGAAAGCCACGACCATCGCGGCGGCGAGGGCCGTGGTGAATCGACTTGTACGGTCGTCAATTGGATGCATAGTGATCAACGATCAATCGCGACGCCGGCGGACCGCCAGCAGACCGCCGAAGCCCAATGCCAGCGCCGCGCCGGGCGCCGGGATCACCGCAGTGAAGCCACGCACCTGGCCGTCGGCGGCGGAGCGCCAGAAGCCCGCGATCTGGCCCGCGTCGTTGATGCCGGTGGGAACGGTCCAGTCCGCGCCCGGGATATCGAAGTAGGTGTAGGTTCCGCTGACGCGGTCAAGCACGAAGCCGGTGCGCAGGCTAAGCGACGGGCTGTTGCTCACGTCACCGACCACCAAGCCCGCGTCGTTGCCGCCCCACGCAAACGTGAACGCAAGACCAGGGGCAGCGATGTCGGCGAAGGTCACGCCGCCGTCCGTCGAAAGCCAGCCTCGCCCTCCGAAGTTGTCGCCGCTCAGCAGCACCGAGTGCCCGATGATCGTGCCGTCATTGAGGATGTCGGTTGCGTTGGAGTTGAAGATGGTGTCGCCAGGACCGCCACTGTAGGTGAAGGCGGTCTCCGTGCCGTCCGACGTACGGATGAACGCGCCATTGCCAGAGTTGCGGGCTCCGACCGTTGTACCCGAGTCGTTGATACCCACCGCCGATGAGTTGGTGTTGCCCAGCGGATTGAACGTGGTGAACGCGCCGCCTGAATCGCGGATAAACGCGGCTTGCCCGCCGGGGATGTTTGATCCCCCGACGGCCGAACCGTTATTGTTGATGCCAATGGCGAACGTATTGGTCCCCGCGTTCTGGAAGAACGTGTCGACGCCGCCGGAGCGGATGAACCCTTCCGTGACGCCGCCGACGGTGCGGTAGCCGACGATGCTGCCATCGTTGGCGATGCCGCGGGCCTGCACCGCGCTCGCACCGGCGAAGTCGATGATGCCGGTGATACTCACCGACGCCTGTGCGCCGGACGCGAAGGCCAGCATGGCCGCGGAAGCAAGCGATGAACGCATGAACATACTCAGTCTCTCCTGAAACACTCCAAACCGGGATTCCACCAGCGGGGCAAACGTACCTCGCTGGGCTCAATCACTCGTCGATACTGGCAAGCCCGCAGTTCTCAGCGGCACTCATGCATCCTTCCACGCGACTTTGTACAGCCCCTTGGCCGGGTCATACGCCTTGCCGTCCCACGCGAGCTCGTACGAGCGGGCCTTGGGGGAGAAGTGCGTGAAGAAGTCGACCAGCGTGGCCCCTTCGTCGCCCGCTTCGACGTGGTGGATGTTGTCGCGGTCGCGGGTGAGCGTGGAGAGCTGTCGCGGCCGCAGCACCGCGTCGGCGTTCTGGCGGATCAGGAAGTCCTCGCCCTTGCCGGGCACCTCGCCCGCGGCGATGTCGAGCCGCTTCCCGTCAGGCTGGACGATGTCGAAGTTGCGGCAGCGGGCGGCACCCTGCGTGGCGAGTAGCACGCCGTTGTAGTGCCGGTGGTCGTGCAGGTGGATCACCGACCTCGGTGCCATCTTGATCTGCATGAGCACAATGGGCGGGTAGTAGGCGATGGTGTCGATGTCCCAGCCCTCTCCGGTCGGGGATATCCGCCAGGTCGGCGGCGGCTCAACGCGTGCGAGCAGCGCTGTCACCGCGGCGAGGTACGCCTCTTCGTCGGGCGCGGGGGCCGCGATAAGGGCACGCGCCTGAGGCATGACGGCGGCGACGAACTCGTCGGCGCTCGCGGCGCGAGCTGGCTTTGTGCCGCGCGTGTTCGCGTGGTTGCCGGAGTCCTTCGCACGCGACGCGCAGCCGGCAAGCCCCAGGCCACTCACCGCCGCCAGCCCCGCCGCGGCGATCCCGAAGCGAAGGATCGCCCGCCTTTCAACCACGACGCCCGGCGCGATCTCCTCGCCACGTTCATGATCGGCAAGGGCGTGCTTGGCAATCTCGTCAACGGTCATGAACTGCATGAGCGGACTCCTTGTTCATGGTTGCGAGCGGCGAAGAGCCAGCATTGATCGAAGTCACCCATGGCACCCCGCCTCTCCGCAGCAACCGCCTGAGCCGTGCCCGGGTCCGCCGCCACTGCCACGCTTGGTTCCAAGGAGCATCGCTGGCCCGATCATCCGCTGAACCTTGGCCGCGAGCGGCGTCTTGCCGGGCTTGAGCCCCGCCGCCTCGCACACCTCTCCCCAGGTGCGCAGCGTGGCCGAGATCGAGTGGGCGACCTCGACAATGCGGTTATTGGCGGGGCAGAAGTAGTCGTACCGGGGCAAGGGGGATGGACTCCAGATGCGAACGCATTATCATCTGCATCAAGAGGAGCGGTGTCAACCCGCTCGCCGATACCCTCGTGGTGCATGATGCACCGCCACACGTCACAACGCGTCGCGATCGAGGCATCGCTCCGGTCCGCCCAGCGGCCGCTGAGCCCGGCTGAGATTCTCGACTTGGCCAAGCACGAGTCGCCGACGATCAATCTGGCCACGGTCTACCGCACGCTCAAGAGACTTGCCGAGGGCGGGCTGATCCGTGCGGTCGAACTGCCGGGGGAGCCCAGCAGATACGAACTGGCAGGGCTGCCCCACCACCACCACTTCAGGTGCGATGAGTGCAATCGCGTGTATGACGTTCCTGGCAAGTGTCCTTCCGGGCTCGCTGACGGGCTGCCTAAGGGCTTCCGCGTCCGTGACCACGAGGTCGTTCTGGTTGGGACGTGCGCCGAATGCGGCTCCGGCACGATGGCAGCCCGACGAACACGTCGGCGAACGGTCACTCCGCACAGCACTCGCGGCAGTTGATTCCGCCCGACCACCCCAAAACGACAACCCCCGGTCCACTTGATCCGGGGGTTATGCGAATAGAGGGCGAGGCGTGGTCTGACGACGTGCCTTTCAGAGACCCAGAGACATGGCCCGACAAGGGGCGATTCCGGCGGGTCCCGTAAGCCAGGTCTCTGAGCACTCGAGGCGGAGTTGAGGCACCCGGAAGTCCGAAACGGACCTTGCTGCGTTCCGTACAATGAAGCTCGTGACGAAGATGGGGAGTCAACGCCGATCGATCAGGAGTCACAGCAATGAACGTCCGCCTCGTCCGGAACTGGTGTGTCGCAAGTCTCGTCGCCTTGGTGCTCATGTTCCCGCTGATGGGCCTCTTTGGACCCAAGCCGGGCGCACCGGTCGGCCAGCGGGCGCTCGATATCGGTCCGCTCTGGCTCACGAGAATCATCGAGACAACGACCGTCTCCGATGGAGTCATGCAGGTCAACTGGCGGGTTGAAGGCAACTGGCCCGCGATCGTGGGGTGTGCCGCCCTGCTCGGGCTTGTCGCCGTCGGGACAGCTCGAATGCTGCGGCGCGACCCGGGAAGAAGGGCAACCGCGGCATGAGCATAGATGTGCAGCCTCCGTCTGATCTGCCCCGAGCCGGCACGCGGGGGTGGCGTTCGGATGGCCCCCGCTTCGTGCTCGTTGCATGGCTGATCTCTGTTGCCATTCTCGTCTGTGCGGGCATCGCGGCGGTGGTCTTGGTGTCTGTCTCCGAAACGGTTCGGGCCGTCCTGGCGGGCGAGAAGTCATCCGAGAAACTCCGGCGGATCGCCGAATCCGCGCCCAACTCTTCGGCCTTCGCGTGGGCGAGCGTCATCGCGTCCCAGATCGCGCTGCTCGCGTGCGTATGGCTGGCATGGAGGCTCTTGGGCAGACCCGCCCGCGATCGACTCGGCCTCGCGGGCGCTCCCCTCACGCTGGCACACAATCTCGTCCTACTGGTGGGAACGATCGTCCCATTCGGGATCGGCCTGTTCTTGGCATGGCTCGTCGGGCTCGCCACGGGCACATCCGACCAGAGCGTCGGGCCTCTGCAACAGATGTGGACCCAGGGAACGAAGTTCGAGAGCATCGCGTGGGTGATGCTCATCGCTCTCGTCCCGGGCTTCGTCGAGGAGCTCTTCTACCGCGGGTTCCTGCTTCGGGGCTTACTGCTGAAGTGGGGTCCGGCGGCCTCGATCGCGACCACCGGGCTGCTCTTTGCAATCGTCCACGGCGACCCAGTCTCGGCATCCGCAATCCTGCCGCTTGGCTTGTGGCTGGGACTCGTTGCCTGGAGGACCGGAACAATCTGGCTGCCGTTTGCCATGCACGCCGGTGTCAACGGTACTTGGACCGCCACGATGATGATCGTGCATCGGGATCCGGGGGCCGAGTCGTGGGTGAATGGAGCGGCCATCGGAGTGTTGGTCGTCGGGGTGATCGCGTTCATTGCCGCGCTGATCATCCTGCGACGCCCCGTTGCCGAGGCGCCTGCCGCTGCTCGCCGCGCCCGCTTTGCGCCGCGCGTCGCGGCGGCATGTCTGGTTTGCGTGACGATCCTGGTACTCGTCATTCCTCAGGGAACCGCTTCGACCAAGCCACCCCAGCCACCTTTACCATCGCCGACAATCGCGCAACTCACTGAGCGTGTCTCGGCACAGGTGTCAGTTGCCTCGATCGGTCAAGAAGGCACGGCGCAGTTCACGATGCTCCCCGAAAGGACCACGCGTCTGATGCTGCCGCCCAACAAGTCGGGGGTTGGAGAGGTCTTGCTGTCATTGGATGCAGGCGGCAAACTGGTTTGGCTGGCGTATTCCGGCGAGTTGAGAGCAAAGGGTCACCACCGGTTGCCCACAGGCGTCCTTGAACAACTCGCGTCGGGCGCGCCGACGAGGCTCTGCTTGACACTGGACGCAACGACGAATCCACCCCGGGTCAACGTTCGGGCGACACTCGAAGAAGATGATGCTCGAGTCGCGGCCGCGCTTGCACACGCAGAGCGTGAGGGGTGGGCAACACGAGGAAGGAAGTAGCCCGTTCGCGCAGTCCCAAGCTCCACACGTGGCAACAGTTCCGAGCGCTCGAAGCTCGGTGTGTTCGGAGATCGAACTTCGGATACCCGACGGTTCAAAAACGACAACCCCCGAGTCTTGCGACCCGGGGGTTTTGCGAATCTCGGGTGGATAGCCGGGATCGAACAGCGCAATGCCACGTGTGACGCTGCGTCCGACCATCAGACGAGCGGGGACGAGGATGCGATCCTGTTCGACGGAGGGCTCATCGCATGAACTGCAGCGCCCACGCTCGTCCATCCGAGGGTGCGACTTCGGTAACGGCGACTGCAGAGTGTGTCTGAGAAGGGCCCTTGTCCTTTCCAATGTCCCATAACGCCCCACGGCTCGAAAAGAGCGTTGCAAGGAGTCGGTCCGTCGCTTAATCTCCTTCTGCTGCCTAGCTACTTTGCATGCCTCTGAAATGCACGACGGCATCAGCCGTCTGTGTGTCCGTGTGAGGCGGAGAATGGAGACTGAGAGATGTTTCGATCAAGTTGCTGTTCTGCCGCTGTGCTTGTTGCGCTGTTCTGCGTGTCGTTCACATCGATGCCTGCGAGCGCGAACGTCGTCATCTCTGATGGCACGTTCAACGACGCGAACTGGACGCTTGTGGCGCGACCCTACGGCCCGGGCGGCGGCAGTGGCAGCGCGACGCAGGTGCTGACCGGTGGCGCAGGCGACAACGGGCCGGCTCGGCAGACGAGCAACTCGGCCGGGCCCAACAACAGCGGCTCGTACAACGCGAGCATTTACACCGCGTTCACCTACAACCCCGCCGCCAGCGGCCCGCTGACGGGACTGAGCATCTCCATCGACGCGCGCTTTATCAACGGGCTCTCGGCCATTGGAGCCGTCGTCGAGCAGAGCGGGTTGATCTGGATGGCCGGCAACGCCATCAACACACCAAACTGGCAGACCTACGCGTTCACGCCGGTCGCTGGCGATTGGTTTCTCATCAATCCCTCGGGCGGCGTCTCGGGCCCGGGCCCAGACTTCTCAGCCGCGGGCGCACCGATGCGCTTTGGCTTCTTTACTGCCAACGGCACGAGTGCTGGCGGAAATCCGTACACGAACGTTGGCCTGAACGACAACTTCGTGGTCAGCTTCATCCCGGCGCCGAGCGCGGCGGTGCTGCTGGCCCTCAGCGGGCTCATCGCCGCGCGACGGAACCGCTGATCGCATTCGGCAGAAAGCCGACAACTCGACTTCAACCATCGACGGCCTAGGCAGGTGCTGCGCCGGTTGCCACTATTGAGAGCCCAAAGAGCACCGCATCGATGACCCCAAAAACGACAATCCCCGGGTCTTGCGACCTGGGGGCTTATCAAATAGAGGGCCCGGGGTGGTCTGACAGCGTGCGTTCCAGAGACCCAGAGACAGGACGCGCGGACGTCAGCAACCGGCGAGCGTAACGCGTGTCGTGGTTTTACCCCGGGGGCTCCGAGACGCAGCGGCGATTCTCGGAAATCCGTCGCGACTGTTGAAGGCAAACCGCTCACGCCGGCCGTAGTTCCCCATCTTCACATTGCGCAATCTTTGTGCGGATCCCAGACAAAGGGGGTTGACAAAAAGGGTGGGGGGGGGGTACATTACCTCTGGCGGTGTTTCCACGTGCTTGGCTGTTTTCTTGCGCGATCCGCTGTCAACGATCGCCGCCTACCGGCGGCAGAAGAGAGAGACATGAAGATTTCTATCGCTATCGGTGCGTTGGCCCTCGCGGCCATCGCGGGTTCGGCGAATGCGGGCATCGTGGATTCGTTCACGACCGCGGGCAGTAGCAATCCCGCCGGATTTGGCGCCCCTTACGTGAACACGTCCGGCTCCGGCTCGCTCTTTAACCAGCGTCAGGTGGCGCGGTTCGGCTCCTCGGCGTCAGCCTCCGTCGGGGGCGGAGCGTGGACGGCTTCCTTTCCGGCGTCGGGCAACTCAAGCGTCTTGAGGTTGCGGCAGGACAGTTCCCTCTCGACGATCGATTTGAGCGGGATCGCGTCCATGTCGTTCGACATCGCCGTGACTGGGTCGCTCACGTTCTTTTGGAACATCCTCGATGAGAACGGCTTTATCATCGATTACCCCGGCCCCTTTACGCTCTCGGCTGGATCGAGCACCCAGACCCTCGACTTCAGCACCGCGAACATCGATGCTGGATTCGACATCAGCAAGGTTGTCCGCAGTGAAATCTGGATCACTGCCGCATCTGCCAACTCGGGTTTCTCGGTCACCAACT
>JBIKTT010000236.1:0-4693 GCA_044347925.1 Phycisphaerales bacterium | reverse complement strand
GCGACCCTCTCCGCCGCCGAAGACTCCCTCGAGATGCTCGACCTCTCGCGGTCGATCTCGCCGGTGGACATCGTCTCGGGCGAGGATGATGGGGGCGACGGCACGCATGCCTTCTCCGGCATCGGCAGGAGGTCCGCCTACGTCCGCATCACCCGCGGCTGCAACAAGTTCTGCACCTACTGCGTCGTCCCCTTCACCCGCGGCGCCGAGATGCACCGCCCCCCCGAGCACATCATCGAAGAGTGCAAGCGGCTCGCCGGGGCCGGCGTCATCGAGGTCACCCTCCTCGGCCAGACCGTCAACCACTACCGCTTCGAGCACGGGGCTTCGGTCACGCTCGGCGGCGTCGTTCAGCCGCAGAAGGGCCGGGCGTTCACCGGCGGCCACGCGCGCGACCCGCTCGCCGGAGCCAACGTCACGACCTTCGCCGACCTCCTCCGCCGCATCCACGACGAGGTGCCCGAGATCAAGCGGCTCCGGTTCGTCACCAGCTACCCCCGCGACTTCGGCGATGATGTGCTCGAGGTGATCCGCGACCATCCGCGCCTCTGCCGCTACCTGCACGTCCCGGCCCAGAGCGGGTCCGACCGCCTCCTCAAGCTCATGAACCGCGGGTACACGGTCGCCGAATACCTCGAGTTCATCGACCGGGCGAATTCGTTCCTGCACCAGCCCGAGATCGGCCGGGCCCTCACGATCTCCGGCGATTTCATCGTCGGGTTCCCGACCGAGACCGACGAGGACTTCGAGAAGACCGTCGCCCTCGTCGAGCGCGTGCGGTACAAGAACAGCTTCATCTTCAAGTACTCCCCCCGCCCCGGCACCGTCGCGTACGACAAGATCGCCGATGACGTCCCCGAAGCGGTCAAGCGTGCCCGCAACGCGCGGCTCCTCGGCGTGCAGACGGCCATCTCGGATGAACTCTCACGCGCGCTCGTCGGCGGGACGTATGACGTCTTCGTCGAGGGGCTGAGCAAGGTCGCGGCAAAGAAGGAACGCCGCGCCGCCAAACCGAATAACGGCACGATCGCCCTCACCATCGGCGGCAAGCACGCGGATGATGACGACCGCGGCTGCGGCGGGGGGTTGGGTGGGGGTGGGGGCGGCTCGCATAAGCACGAAGCCTGCGCCGTCGCCGACGACGAGAACTCGGTCCTCACGCCAAGCGAAGGCCCCGTCCAACTCGCGGCCCGCACCGACGGCGACCACATCGTCTTCTTCGAAAGCCCGAGCGGCACGACGCCCAAGGACTGGATCGGCCGGATCGTCCCCGTCCGCGTCGAACGAGCCCAGAACCTCGCCCTCTTCGGCACGCTGCTCGCATAGACCTACCGACCGCGATCACCAAGCGGCAACCAACGAACGTCGAAGTCCCGTCGCCTGATGCCCGATGCCCGAGGCCGGATGCCTTCTTCACTTGAACGGCTTGCCCTTGTTGTCCCGGTTCTTCGGGGCATCCCGCGGCACCGCCGTCTTGCGGGCCGTGAACGCGATGCCGGTCTGCGCGTCCGTCGGCGTTCCCGGCGTGACAAGCCAGCCCCAGAACGCCGGAGCCCCGTACGCGCGGACGTCCGTCGGCGGAAGGAACTGGAACGCGAAGGGAAGCACCGATTCCATCTCGTCGTGGTTCCCGAAGAACTTCCACGGGTTCTCGAGCTTGGGCGGCTGGTTCATGTCCTTGCGCAAGCGGTACGGATCGCAGATGACCCAGTTGCCCGTGTTGTTGGCTTCGTCAAAGAGGTAGAACTCAAACCACGCTTTCACCTTGCCGCGAAGCTCGCGGCCCTTCTCGAGCTCCTCGGATTCCCGCTTGTCGAACCCGATCACGACCCGCGTCGGCAGCCCGCAGCGGCGGAAGATCGCGGCGCCCAGGCACGCGTAGTCCCACTCGGAGACCTTCTTCTCGCGGGCGGCGTACTCGGCCCCGCGCACCTGAAGCCCGACGAGGAACGTCGCTCCCGCAAGCACCGCGTCCACCGGTTCCGTGTTGTCGCTGATGGGCCGCTCAAGCCGGTAGTTCAGCACGTTGATGTCCGGGGCGATGTCCTTGACCATCCCGCCCATCAGGACCTTCGCGAGCCCCACCGGCGTGAACGCGGCTTTGGGATCCTGGCCCTTGAGCCACTTGTCGATGAGCGCTTTGAAGACCGCATCGTCGTACTTCTGGATCAGCCCGTCGGGCCGCACCTCGAAGTCGATCCACTGCTGCGGGAGGAAGGTGCTGTTGGCCGCCGCGGGCCAGGGGCCTTTGGGCCAGGGGACGTACAGCGCCTTGGATTCGTCAAAGACCGTGTTGCACGCCATCATCGGCAGGTCGATCTGGAAGCGGACGCCCTTGGTCTGCTGAGTTTTGCCGAGCTCGCCGTGGCTGAGCTTGGCAAGCTTGACGCCCGAGTGGTACGGCAGCCCCGAGAAGTGACGCTCGAGGATCTCCGGTTTGGCCGGGAAGAGATTCTTGTCCGGCACCGCGCCGGGGGGAAGGAAGTTGCCGCTGACCACTTCCCTTCCGCCAAGCACCAGCTTGGCCACGGCTTCGTTCGGGCGCGGAACCGAGCCCGATGTCTCCGGGAGCATCGGGAAGACCACCGTCATCGTCTCAAACGGCAGGTCGTACCGGAACGAAAGCCGGGTGCCCTTCTCATCGAAAGACTGGCCGCCCTTGTACAGGCGCATGTGCATCGTGAACGCCCAGTACGAAAGGTCCGTCCGCCGCACGTACGGACCGGGCTCGATCGGCTCGGGGATCTTGACCGCCGGCGCCGCCGGCGTCGCGGCCGGGGGCTGCTTCTGCGGAGAAGGGGCGCCCCCGCCCGGCGCGGTGTTCTGCGCCAGCGCGGATACCGCGAGCCCGCAGACCGCCAGCGCCGCGACCCCAAGCCGCAAACCGCCCCGATCCACGCGACGCCCGCTCTTGAACCCGCCGACCCGTATGCCCGTCGACGAGACGCTCGTACCTCTGTTCATCCGAACCTCCGGAAAAGCCGACCGTTCCCCGCCCGCCTTCCCGTCCGACCTCGGTCCGCATCGTTGTGCCCGGTCTTGGGCATCCTGCCCCGCCGCCCCCATCCGCCCTCGGTCCCCCCGGGCACTCCCACAGTGTACATGACCCGGGTCGACCCCTCCCGGTTCCAACATTCCCGACGTGGGATTCAGCGGGATTCCCAAAAACCGGGCTTTGGAATTCCTATCCTCCGTCATGACGCAGACTTCCCCCTCCGCTCCCACCCGCACCGAGAAGGACACCATGGGCGAGATGCCCGTGCCGGCGGATGTGCTTTACGGCGCTTCCACCCAGCGTGCGGTGCTCAACTTCCCCGTCTCCGGTAAGCCCGTCCCCTTCCCGATCATCCGGGCCTACGCGATGCTCAAAGCCGCGTGCGCCCGCACCAACCAGCGCCTCGGCCGTCTCGACGACGCTCGCACCGCCGCCATCATCGCCGCCTGCGGCGAAATCGCCGCCGGCCTCCCCCAGCGCGGCGGCTGGGAACGCCACTTCCCCATCGACATCTTCCAGACCGGAAGCGGCACCTCCACCAACATGAACGCCAACGAGGTCATCGCCAACCTCACCGCCGTCCGCTCAAACAACCCCATCGGCAAGTCCAAGGACCCCGAGTACATCAAAGCCGGCGGCGTCCACCCCAACGACCACGTCAACATGGGGCAGTCCTCCAACGACACCTTCCCCACGGCGATGAACCTCTCCGCCGCTCTCATGATCCAGCACGAGCTTCTCCCCGCGGTGAAAGCCCTCGCCGCCGGCTTGGAAGAAAAAGCCGTCGCGTGGGACAAGATCGTTAAGATCGGTCGCACCCACCTCGCCGACGCGACGCCGATCCGTCTGGGCCAGGAATTCTCGGGATACGCGAGCCAGCTCCGCCACGCCGAAGAACGCTTGCACCGCGCCCTCCACACGCTCGGCGAACTCGCCATCGGCGGCACCGCCGTGGGCACCGGCATCAACTGTCACGAGCAGTTCGGAAGCATGGTCGCCGCCGACCTCACGAAGGAAACGGGCATCCACTTCCGCGAAGCGATCAACCATTTCGAAGCCCAGCACGCGCGCGACTCGATCGTCGAAGCGTCGGGCCACCTCAAGACGCTCGCCGTCAGTCTGAGCAAGATCGCCAACGACATCCGCTGGCTCGGCTCCGGCCCCCGATGCGGCATCGGCGAGCTCAACATCCCCGCCGTCCAGCCCGGCTCGTCGATCATGCCCGGCAAGGTCAACCCCGTCATCTGCGAGAGCCTGATCATGGTCTGCTGCCAGATCATCGGGAACGACGCCGCCGTGTCCCTCGGCGGGTTCGGCGGGGTGGGCAGCCTCCTCGACCTCAACGTCGCCATGCCCATGATGGGTGCCAACCTGCTGGATTCGATCCACCTGGCCGCCCGGGGGTGCGAGATGTTTAACGCCAACCTCCTGAAGGGCCTTGAGCCCAACCAGGCCCGCTGCGCCGAGCTGATCGAAGGGAGCCTGGCGATGTGCACAAGTCTTGTGCCTGTCATCGGTTACGACAAGTCGGCCGCCCTGGCCAAGGACGCCTACAAGCAGGGGAAGACCGTCCGCCAGCTCGCCTACGAGACCGTCGCCGGCACCAAGGACATGAAGGGCGCGACGATCACCAAAGCCGACATCGACGCCTACCTCAACCCCTGGACGATGACCCTGCCGGGGGGCGAGGGCTCCGCC
>JBIKTT010000234.1:0-4711 GCA_044347925.1 Phycisphaerales bacterium | reverse complement strand
GATCAGCACGTGGCGCCGCTGCTACGGCATGCCCAGCGCGATGTGACAACCGGAGGAAGTCGTGCCCGAAGCCGGAACAGACTTTGGCTGGCTTTTCCCGTTCAAGCTCTGGGAGTATCGGGCGAAGCTGCGCCGCGACAAGCCTTTCGTTTTCTGGACGTCCGTCGTGCTTGTCTTGGTACTCGGCGGCTTTCTCGCGTGGGCTTTGATCGCGAGTTGGTTCTGACCGGCTTTAGCCTCGCACGAACGGGTTGCTCGTCGCTTCGCGGGAGATCGTCGTCGTTGGTCCGTGACCCGGGTAGATCTTCGTCGCGCCCGGAAGCGTGTAAAGCTTGGACTTGATCGACGCGATCAGCGTCGCGTGGTCGCTCCCCGGGAAGTCCGTCCGGCCGATTGACCCCGCGAAGAGCGAATCACCGACGATCGCGACGCCCGCGTCGTCACAGCAGAGCGTGATCCCGCCGGGGGAATGGCCCGGCGTGTGAAGCACACGCCACGACGAGTCGCCGAGTGTCCGCGTCTCGCCCTCGTCGAGAAAGCCGTCGGGTCCCGGAGCCGTCACGCTCTGACCGCCCAGAGCCGACAAGTTGAGGAGAGGATCGCCGAGCCATTCGCGCTCCGCAGCATGAATGAGCACGGGAATCTCCGGGAACGCCCGGCGAACGTCGGCGACGCCCGCGATGTGATCCACGTGCGCGTGCGTCAGGAGCAGGGCTCGCGGGATCAGCTTGTCCCGTCGGACGTGGTCGATCATCGCGCCGGGGCCGAAGCTCGCGTCGACGATCCAGCAGTCCGGTGTGCCCGCCGAGACGACGTAGCAGTTCGTCTGGAACGGCCCCAGCGTGAACGCTTTGATGGTCGGAGCGGTCGCCACGTGCGGTGCTTTCCTTCAGGAGGGATTGGCGGGCGGCGTCGCCGCATCAGCACGCTGGGTCAGCATCCGCTCTTCCTGCCCGCCCATGCGCCAGGCGTGAACGAGAAGGATCGCGATCCCGATCAGGAGCCACTTGTCCGCGACGTTCGAGACGTACGGCCAGAGCTGGTCCTCGTTCGACGGATATCGCCAGCCGAAGGGAAGCCGCACGCCCGGGAACGGATGGATGAAATCACGCACGCACGCGTAGAGCACTCGGTCGTACAGATTGCCCAATCCGCCGGCCAAGAGCAACCCGATGCCGACGTGGGCCCAGCGATCCCGCGGGCTCGTCCACCAGCCGAAAAGGAAGAGCCCGAAGACCACCGCGAAGATCGTGACGCCGATGAAGAGCGGACGCTTGCCCGCGCCGGCGCCGAAGACCGCGCCCACGTTCAGGACAAGCTTGAACTCAAGCACGCTGGGGAGCACCACCGTCGGTTCGTGGGACGGGATGAGAGCGTCGTGCCGCCCAGCGAGCACCGCTTCGCGGTCGATCTGGATCGGGTACGGGGCGAGTTTGTTGAAGGCCCAGTACTTTGACCCAAGGTCGGCGGCCAAGCCCAGCACGAGGACGAGGATGAGGACGACCCAGGCTCGCGGGCTTCGATAGGTCGGGCTGCCGAGCAGACCGCTTGCGGGCTCGGGCGCATCCGGGGCCGCTTGATTCTGGGTCATGGATGGGTCCGTGGTCGCGGTCACGTGCGCATCGACCGGCGCTCGAGTTCGCGGGCCGCCTCGATGGAGTGCCTGGCCCACGGGAGCTCTTCGAGACGCTCGACGCGGATGGGCTTGCCGGTCAGTTCGCAGATGCCGAAGGTGCCGGCATCGATGCGACGGATGGCGTCGTCGATTTCCTTGATGAGCTTGGAACCCGCGGCGGCGAGGTCCAGGTGCAGGGACTGTTCGTACGTCTCGCTGCCCTGCTCGGCCATGTGCTGCGGCATGTTGGAGAGCGCACCGCTTTCGCCTCGGAGAGCTTCCTCTTCAAGGTGCGAGACATCGCCGAGCAGTTCGGCCCGCTTGCGGAGGAGGATCGCCCGGAAGTGCTCGAGTTCCTTCTTGCCGAAGGGCGACTTGCCGGCGACCTTGGCCTGGACTTCTTCGACGCCCTGAACGCCAAGCGGCTTGAGCGCGGGAGCGTTGGGCCCCGACGCGATCAGCGGTTTGCGAGCAAAGCCGGACGAGAGGAGCGACCCCGCGAGGGCGGAGATGTCGGTCGAAGGAGCTTTCGGCTTGGGCTTCTTCAGCGGCTTGCTGGGGACGATGGTGATGCCCTTGCGAGCGGAAGCGGCCTTGTCGTCAGCGGGGGGAGCGGCGGGCGCCTCAGCCTCGGCTTTGGTCCCGGGCTTGACCACGGGCTTGGCGGCCGGTTTGACCTCGGGCTTCTTTGCCTCAGGCTTCTTGGCTTCGGGCTTCTTGATTTCTGGTTTTTTGGCTTCGGGCTTGGCCGCGGGAGCGGGCTTCTTGACGTCGACTTTCTTGACGTCAGGCTTCTTCGCTTCGGGCTTTTTGGCATCCGGCTTTTTGAGCTCGGGCTTTTTGGCTTCGGCCTTCTTCGCGGGAGCCGGCTTGGCGTCGGGCTTCTTGGCGATTGGCTTGGGCGCAGGCTTCTTCGCGGGCTTTGCAGCCGGCTTGGACACCTTCGGCGCGCCCTTGCTGGCGGCCTTGGACTTGGGTTTGGCTGTTGAGGTCTTCTTCGCCACGGTCCCCTCGCTCGTGTTCGGACGAGAGTCGGTCTTTGGATGGACACTCCGTCCAAAAGGCAGAACGATTGCAAACGAAGCCGGTCACCCCAAGATAAGACCGGCCCAGACCGGGGTCTTCCTTCGGGTGCGAAGAGTAGGGACGGGGGGGTACCGCGTCAAACGCGGCCGGCGGCCGGGGCGGAAGCGGCCGAGGGGGTGGTCACGACCGGCGAGCCCTCCAGCACCTGACCCAGGTTCCGGAAGCGGTCGTACCGGCGGGCCAGAAGCTGGTCGACCGGGACGTTCTTGAGAGCCTGAAGCTGGGTAAGGATCCACGATTGCAGGTTGCTTGCGGCCTGCTGCGGGTCGCGGTGGGCGCCGCCCACCGGTTCAAGGACCACCTCGTCGACGACACCGAGTTCCTTGTTGTCCGCGGCGGTGAGCTTGAGCGCACGCGCGGCGGCGGTGTTGGTCTGTTCGTTGGCTTCCTTCCACAGGATGGCCGCGCACCCTTCGGGGCTGATGACGCTGTACCAGGCGTACTGCATCATGCCCACGCGATCGGCGACGGCGATGCCGAGCGCGCCGCCTGACCCGCCCTCACCGATGATGACGCTCACGATCGGCACACGCAGGCGGCTCATCTCCATGAGGTTCTCGGCGATCGCCTGGGCCTGCCCGCGCTGCTCGGCTCCCAAGCCGGGATAGGCGCCCTGCGTGTCGACGAGCGTTACGACGGGCAAGCCCATTTTCTCGGCCAGTTTCATGTTCTTGAGGGCTTTGCGATAGCCTTCGGGGTGCGCACAGCCGAAGTGGCACGCGATCTTCTCGGCGGTTTCCTTCCCCTTCTGGTGGCCGATCAGCATGCACTTGACGTGTCCGACGCGGGCGAACCCCGACACGATCGCGGGGTCGTCCCCGAACCGGCGATCGCCGTGAAGCTCGGAAAAGTCGCGGCACATCATGCCGATGTAGTCGCGGGTCTGCGGGCGGAGGGGGTGGCGAGCGACGCGGACGGTGTTCCACGCGGAGAGGTCGGTGTAGAGCTTCTTGAGCAGGTCCGAGTGCTGCTGCCGGAGTGCTTTCAACTGGGGCGAGGGCTCGGCGTCGGCGGGGAGTCCGGCCCTCGCTTCCTCGATCTGCTGTTCGAGGGTGGCGAGCGGCTTTTCAAAGTCGAGCTGATAGAAGGTGGCCATGGTCTGTCGCGGCGGGAACGGTCGGCCGCGGGTTCTCCTGAGGGCTTGATCGTGATTCTATCGCACCAAGCGGCTCGGGCCCGGGATCGCGGATGGGCTCCTGCCCGCCCCTAGCCTTGGGCATGTCAGCACATCTGCCAACCCGGGGAACGGTCTGGGCCATGATCGGCGGCGGGAATATGGGACGTGCCATCGCGGCCGGGGCTTTGGCCGTCGGCGACCACGACCGGTTCATGGTGGCTGAACGCGACCAACTCGCCCGCGAGCGGATCGACGCTCCGACGTGCGAGTCCCCACGGGAAGCGATGGAGTGGCTCGTCAAGCAGGAGGCGCAGCGCGGTGGCGAACCCTCGCCGCTGGTGCTTGCGGTCAAGCCGCAGTCGCTCGCGGAGGTCACGAAGGAGATCCGGGGCTTTTTCGACGAGCACTCCCGCGTGGTGATCAGCGTGCTGGCGGGGACGCCGGGTGCCAAGATCCGCGCGGCTTTGGGCCCCGGCGCGCGCGTCATCCGGGCGATGCCGAACCTGCCGGCGGCGGTGCGGCAGGGGTGCACGGCGATCTGCGTGTCAGCCGGTGCGCACGCGGGGGATGAGGACTTCGCCCTTGACCTTTTCCGCGGAGTCGGGCCCACGGTTGTGCGCATCAAAGAGGACTTGATGGACGCTTTCACGGCCGTCGCGGGCTCGGGTCCGGCGTACGTCTTCTACCTCGCGGAAGCCATGACGAAAGCGGCGGTTGAGCTCGGGTTTGACCGGCAGGCGGCCGACGCGATGGTCCGCGCGACGGTTTTCGGCTCGGGGATGATGCTCCGCGAGGATCAGCGGCCTGCGGAAGCGATGCGAGCGGCGGTCACGAGCAAGGGGGGCACGACGGCGGCGGCGACGGCGGTGCTCGACGATGCGAAGGTGATCGAT
>JBIKTT010000233.1:0-4717 GCA_044347925.1 Phycisphaerales bacterium | reverse complement strand
GCGCCGTACATCACGGCGGGCATCATCTTCCAGATCATGGCGACGGCTTCCCCGGCTCTGAAGAAGATCCAGGAAGAAGGCCCGACCGGCCGGCAGAAGATCCAGGAGTGGACGCGTTACGCGACCCTCGGCCTCTGCATCGTTCAGGCGATCGGCTGGCTGGTGTACCTCGATCGCGCCGGTCTGATCTATCCGCAGGTGATGGGCCAGCCCCTCTGGTGGGTCATGGCGGTGACGGCGCTCACGGCCGGCACGCTCTTCCTCATGTGGCTCGGCGAGCAGATCGACAAGCACGGCATCGGCAACGGCGTTTCGATGATCATCATGGCGGGCATTCTCTCGAGCATGCCTGCGGCGGTGGTGGACCTCTACACGTCGTTTGACCCGTCGGATCCGAACAAGATGGGTGTCCCGGGTCTGCTCGGCATCATGGGCGGGTTCGTGCTGGTCTGCGGCGGCTCGGTGCTGATGACGGTCGCCCAGCGGCGGATCCCGGTTCAGCAAGCCAAGCACACGCGCGGCAACCGGGTCTTCGGCGGCCAGCGTTCGTTCCTCCCGCTCCGAATCAACCACGGCGGCGTGATGCCGGTGATCTTCGCCAGCACGCTGATGATGTTCCCCGGTGTGCTTTTCTCGTACCTCGAGGAATACTCGCGGACGCAGGTGGAAGGTCCGTTCAAGAGCACGGCGATCTGGCTGAACACCAACTTCGCCCAGGGCGAGTTCCCCTACATCGTTCTGTACATCGTGATGGTGTACTTCTTCTCGTACTTCTGGATCACGGTCCAGTTCAACGCGGAGGAGATGTCCAAGCAGCTCAAGGAGCACGGCTCCTTCATCCCCGGTCTTCGCCCCGGCCCGCGCACGGCGGAATACCTCGACATGGTGATGAACCGGATCACGTTCGTGGGCGCGGCGTTCCTCGCGGTGATCGCGGTGCTGCCGCTGGTCATCAACAAAGCACTCAACGTGAGCCCGACGATCACGCACTTCCTCGGCGGCACAGGCTTGCTGATCGTGGTGTCGGTGACGCTGGACTTCCTCCAACGCGTGGAAGCCAACCTGCTCATGCGGAATTACCAGGGGTTCCTCCGCGAGGGCGAAGAGATCCGTGGGCCGCGGACGACCCGATGACCAACCCGGCCGGCGCATGATCGCCGACCGAAGAACCAGGAGAAGCGCAAGCCTTATGGGCAAACAGGATGACAAGTTCACGTTCGAGGGAGAGGTCACCGAAGCATTGCCCAACGCGATGTTCAAGGTCCGCCTGCCCAACGAGCAAAAGACACAGGTCCTCGCGTACGTCTCGGGCAAGATGAGGATGAACTACATCCGCATCCTGCCCGGCGACCGCGTGACGGTGGAGATCAGCCCCTACGACCTGTCCAAAGCACGGATCACCTTCCGCCACGGCGGCGGCGGTCCGCCCCCTCCTCAGGGATCAACCTATACCCCGCCCCGCCCCTGATTTGGATTCTGTGAGGGTTCCGATTCGGGCGTCAGGGGCGTCTCTCGGTCGGCGGTGTGATTTTCGTGCAGAGTTTGTCGCGTCCCGAGCGGGACTTTGGGTGGGTTTAGGTCTAGAGTACACTCTTGTCCCCGGTTCGGCGGCGAACCGGGATTCATCAGTCACCACACCGGCGCACGGAGCGATCCCAAGCCGGTTTCACCGCCGGTTGACCGGCACGGAAGGTGAATCGTGAAGGTCAAAGCCAGCGTTCGTCGGGTTTGCGGTGCTTGCCAGATCGTTCGTCGCAAAGGCAAGGTCCGCGTGATCTGCAAGAGCGACCCCAAGCACAAGCAGGTCCAGGGTTAATTTCAGTCTTTCACCGCATCGGTCCGCCGACCCAGGGTCGGCTCGGACCAAGTTCAAGCGTTAGAGGAGCCTCGGCGTGCCACGTATCGCGGGTATCGACGTTCCGGACAAGAAGAAGATCTTCTTCGCCCTCCAGTACATCCACGGCATCGGCGAGCATGTCGCCAAGCTGATTCTGGACGAAGCGAAGATCAACCCCGAGACCCGGGCGAGCGACGTCTCCGAGACGCAGCTGGCTCAGATCACGGCGCTGATCGACGCCAACTACCTCGTGGAGGGTGCGCTCCGCCGCCAGACGCAGCAGCACATCCAGCGGCTGAAGGACATCAAGTCCTACCGCGGCGATCGCCACCGCAAGGGGCTTCCCACGCGTGGCCAGCGGACGCAGTCCAACGCCCGCACCCGCAAGGGCAAGAAGAAGACCGTGGCCGGCAAGAAGTCGGTCAAGGCCAAGTAATCCGTCGGTTTGTTCACGGGCGTCGACGAAGGGTGAAACCCGGAGCGTCGCCCGCGATTCGCAAGCATCACACGCGGGGACGACACATCGTGTCGGAGGATCCGCAGCGAGGTATCGATGTCCAAGGGCAAGATCCGGAAGAACGTGGTTCGCGGCATCGCGCACGTCCGCGCGACCAACAACAACACCATCGTGACCATCACCGACATGAACGGCGAGACGGTCGCGTGGGACTCGGCCGGCACGATCGGGTTCAAGGGCTGCCGCAAGAGCACCCCCTTCGCCGCGACCCGGGCCGCCGAAACCTGCGGCCAGAAGGTCCGCAAGATGGGCATGTCCGAGGTTGAGGTCCGGATCACCGGCGCCGGCGGCGGTCGCGAGAGCGCCGTCAACGGTCTGGTCTCCACCGGTCTCCGCGTCACCGCGATCGAGGACCACACCCCGGTCCCGCACAACGGCTGCCGCCCCGCGAAGCGTCGCCGCGTCTAAAGCTCGAAACCGTCTCCGCGCTCTCACCCTCGGCTTGCCGTGGGCGTGAGCGCCCATGAGTTCGCCCCGGTCAGAAGGTCGTTCCAGGCTGTTCAGCAGAGCCGGAAACGTGCCGTGAACCGCGATTGTGGCGAAAGTCCTGTCCGGGTCCGTCTGCTGCTTAGGGGACATCATCATGAGGTACCGTTGGCGTGGCCTTGAACTCCCGTCGCACGTGGTCGCCGATCCTCGCTACACCGGCACCAACTACGGCCGGTTCTATGTCGAGCCGTTCGAGCGTGGTTTCGGAACCACGATCGGCAACTCCCTCCGCCGCGTGCTCCTCTCCTCGCTTGAGGGCGCGTCGGTCACCGCGATCAAAATCAAGGGCGCTCAGCACGAGTTCCAGTCGATGCCCGGCGTGATGGAAGACGTCACCGACATCGTCCTCAACGTCAAGAACCTGATCGTCAAGCTCGAGGGCGATGAGCCCAAGACGATGAAGCTCGCCGCTCGCGGTCCGGGCGAGGTCACCGCGGACATGATCTCCGCCGACACCGCCATCACCGTCCTCAACAAGGACCTCGTGATCGCGACCCTGACGGACAAGATCGAGTTCGAGATGGAGCTCCACGTCGGCAAGGGCCGCGGCTACGTCCCCGCTTCCGAGCGCTACGCGACGGAAGAGGACCAGGAAGTCGGTCTGATCCACGTCGACGCCCTCTACTCGCCGGTCCAGCGCGTCCGCTACCGCATCGAGGAAACCCGCGTCGGCCAGCGCACCAACTACGACAAGCTCACGCTTGAGGTCTGGACCAACGGCACGATCACGCCCGAGATGTCGATCGTCGAAGCCGGCAAGATCCTCCGCAAGCACCTCAACCCCTTCGTCCAGTACTTCGACCTGGGCGAGGACCGGATCTCAGAGGAAGCGGCGGCGGCGGCGAGCGTGGATGAGGACCTCATCCGCAAGCTCAACATGCCCATCGCGGACCTGGACCTCTCCGTCCGCGCCTCCAACTGCCTCGAATCCGCCCGCATCGACACGGTGGCCCAGCTCGTCAGCTTCACCGAACCCGAGCTCCTCAAGCTCCGGTCCTTCGGCAAGACCTCGCTCCGCGAAGTCAAGCGCAAGCTCATGGACATCGGCCTGGACTTCGGCATGTCGATGCCCGACGGCTACTCGGTCACCAAGCCGGAGATCCCGGCTCAGTAAGTCGGTTCGGTACGTTGCCCCGCCCCGTCCCGAGAAGTTCTCGCGGCGGTGGTGGGGGGGTCGATGGCGGCCTATCATCACGACCTGTCTTTCGGGGACGGAAACCCCGCCCCCTGTTTCGGAGTTTGAGTCATGCGCCACCGCAGAGCCGGATACCGCCTTGGTCGTACGACTGCCCACCGGCTGTCGACGCTTCGCAACCTCGCGATCGCCCTGTTCCAACACGGCCAGATCGTGACGACGGAGCAGAAAGCCAAGTGCGTTCAGCCGTTCGTCGAGAAGATCGTCACCCTCGCCAAGCGTGGGGATAACCAGCACGTCCGCCGTTCGATCGCCGCCAAGCTCGGCCGCGACCGCAAGGCGTTCGACTGGATCTACCTCCCCAAGAAGCCCACCGAGCAGGAAACCGCCCACGTCGAGACCCTCCGCGACCGCGCCAAGGGCTTCTTCGATATCCCGGATTCCTCCACGGTCGAGCGCAACCGCTTCGGCGAGGTCCGCAAAGCCCCGTCCCTGACGGCCCACATCGTCGAGAACGTTGCCAAGCGTTTCGCCGATCGCGCCGGCGGCTACACCCGCATCATCCGTCTCGGCCGCCACCGCATCGGTGACGCCGCCGAACTCTGCCTGCTGCAGTTCTGCGGCAACGAAGAGGGCCCGGAGATCGGTGGCAAGGCTTCGACCCGCCGCCGCAAGGCCGACAAGCGGACCGCTTTCGCCGCCAAGGTCCGCAAGGACGCCCCGGCGACCGCCTGAGAAA
>JBIKTT010000232.1:0-4724 GCA_044347925.1 Phycisphaerales bacterium | reverse complement strand
TGACAAGGTGAGGGAGTGAGGAAAGGCGCTGCGGGGAGGGGGAAAGGGCAGAATTTGCGCGTTTGTGGTGGCCGTCAACGCTCCGTTGATGGCCGTCAAGGCTCCGTTGGTGGGCGTCAACGCTCTGTTGGTGGCCGTCAACGCTCTGTTGACGGGCACCAAAGCTCCGTTGATGGCCGTCAAGACTCGCTTGACGGGCACCAAGACTCTCTTGACGGGCACCAACGCTCTGTTGGTGGCCGTCAAAGCTCCCTCCGTGCCCACGGGCGCTCCTTCCGTGCCAGCGGAAGCTCTCTCCGTGCCCACGGGCGCTCTCTCCGTGCCAACGGAAGCTCCGTCCGTGCCCACGGGCGCTCCCTCCGTGCCAGCGGAACCTCCCTCCGTGGGCACGGGCGCTCCGCCGGTGAGGTACCATGCGGCCATGCTTCACCCCCACCGCCACCCTCGCCGCATCGCCGCTCTTCTTCTGGCGGTCGGCACGGCGTGCGCGGCCGGTGGCCTCCCGGCTTCGGCCCGGACTTCAAACCCCGCGACCGCCCAAGCCCCCACCACCTCCTCCTCCCCCGCCTCCCCCACCTCCCCCACCTCCCCCACTTCCGTCCGCGGCCCCCTCTCCTTCTCCGCCGCCCGCGCCGCCGTCTGGTCCGAGTCCCCCACCGCCGCCGGAGCCCAGACCCAGCGCATGGTCCTCTCGGGCGATGTGCTGATCCGCCTTGGAAGCTACGAGTTCCACGCCGCCCGCGCCGTCGTCTGGCTGGAGCGAATCGACGACTCCCCTGTCGCCTCACCCACCGGGACCTCCGCCGCCTCCCCCCGCGCCGGCGTCTATCAGGTCTACATCTACTTCGACCGCGTCGGCAACCCCCGCGGTCCCGCGAGCACCTCCCTCGCCGCCGACCGCCTCCCCGTCCGCGCGGTGATCGATGTCGATGGCGCCGTCGGCCTCCGCTTTGACACCCTCGCCCGCGCCCGGCCCAGCGACCCCTTCGTCGATGAAGCCGAAGCCGTCCGCGACGAATCCAACCGCCGCGCCGCTTCCCCCACCTCCCCCAGCGACGAAGAGGGCCCCCTCGACGGCGTCCCCATCCCCTTCCAAGCCGAACGCCCCTTCCGCCAGCCCGTCGCCGTCGACCCCTCGACCGCCAAGCCCTACCGCAACGTCCGCGAGTTCAGGCTCGGCGACGACGCCGCCGCGATCAACGAAGGCGTCGCTCGCCTCCCCTTCGGCGGAGAGAACGCTCCGATCTTCGCCAAGCAGGGCGTGATCACCGTGTCGGCGGGCAATCTCGTCTATCAGGGAGCCAAAGCCGCGAGCCCGATCGCCGACGCGACGCCCACCGACGCGATCGCCACCCCCACCACCCCCCCCACCATCAACACCCCTGACGCGCTCGCGTCCGTCATCGCCTCCGACGGCGTCGTGATCCAGTACGTCGACCCCAGGACCAACCGGGGCCTCCAGCTCCAGGCCCAGCGGGCCGTGGTCTTTTTGTCCGCGGGCAAGGACGCGGCGACGGGCGTCACCAGCTTCAGCGTCGGCGAGGTCGCCGGCGTCTACCTCGAAGGCGATGTCCTCGCCACCGACGGCAACTACACCGTCCGCGGCCCCAAGGTCTATTACGACATCCAGCGGAACAAAGCCATCCTCCTCGACGCGGTCTTCTGGACCTACGACGAGGACCGCGGCCTCCCCTTCTACGTCCGGGCCGACGTCATCCGGCAAGAAAGCCTCCGAGAGTTCAGCGCGACCAAAGCCCGCTTCTCCACCTCCGCCTTCTTCGAGCCCGAGTTCTCCCTCGGCGCCCAGACCATCACGATCAAGCGGAAGGAAGTCACGCGGACCTCCGCCGGGAGCGACCCCCTCTCCGCTCCCACCCGCTCGGGGCTCGTGATCGAAGGGGCCAGGACCGACGGCTTTGGCCAGACGACGACCACGACGATCACGATGGTGCAGGCTTCGGACATCACCCTCAACGCCGAGGGCCTGCCGATCTTCTACGTGCCGGAGTTCACGGGCGACCCGACGACGATGCTGCTCAAGGACGTGCGGTTTGAGAACAGCGGCGCCAACGGCCCCGCCGTCAAGACGCGGTGGAACATGTCGCCGGTGCTCGGGTTCGAGGAAGCCGAGGTGGACCTCCTCGCCCAGTACTACTTCGACCGCGGCGCCGGCCTCGGCGTCGACGCGGCGTATCAGGACGACGACAGCCGCGGCAAGCTCTTCGCCCTCTCGATCATCAACGACGGCGGGCAGGACCTTCTCAAGCCCGGCACCCGTCGCGAATGGGATGAATCCACCCGCGGCATCCTCCTCGGCGAGGAACGCATCACCTTCGGCGAGCACTGGACCATGTTCGCCGAGGGGAGCTACATCAGCGATGAAGCTTTCGTCGACGCGTTCCTCGAGCCCTTCGGCGAGACACGCCGCGAATTCACCAGCCAGATCAACCTCGCCCGCAGGCAGGACAACTCGATGTTCTCCGCCGGCGCCAAGTCCAGCCTCAACGACTTTGTCGCCAACGAGTACCTCCTCCAGAGCAAGGGCTATTCCGTCCAGAAAGCCCCCGAGCTCACGTACCTCCGGCAGTCCGACCGCGTCTTCGAGGACCTCTTCGACATGGGCGAGGTCTTCTGGACGCAGGAGTATCGCTACAGCCACATGGCGATGCAGTTCGACGAGGTGTACGCCCGCGAGCGCGGGTTCGACACGGACCCCCTCGCCCAGCTCGCGTTCGGGATCGACGAGGACCAGCGGCTTTCCGAACGCCTCCGCGGCGCCGGCTACCGCGAGGACAGCGTCAACCGACTCGACACGCGTCAGGAGCTTTCGGCCCCGCAGAAGCTCGGCCCGGTGGACGTGACGCCGTACATCGTGAGCCGGGCGACGGCGTACGACAACGATTTCACGACGTACTCGCCGCAGGAGACGGATAACACGCGGCTTTGGGCTTCGACCGGCGCCCGGGCTTCGACGCAGTTCCAGAAGATCGACGACTCGGTGAAGTCGGACTTCTTCGACCTGAACCGCATCCGCCACATCGTGGAGCCCAACATCACCGTCTGGCACGCGGGGACCAACGTCGACCGCCAGGACCTCCCGGTCTATGACGACGATGTCGAGAACCTCGCCGAAGGCTCGATGGCGCGGATCGGCGTCGATCAGGTCTGGCAGACCAAGCGCGGCGACCCGCTCGCGGCCGCGATGGGCAAAGCCCACTCGGTGGACGTCTTCAAGTTCAACGCGGCGCTGGTCTTTTCTTCCGGCGATGTGGACCCCAAGAACCCCTTCGGCCGCTGGGTCGAGTTCCGACCTGAGCTTTCCAACCCGGGCAACTACGCGACGGTCGACGGCGCGTGGCAGGTCTCTTCCGCGTTCGCCCTGACGTCGAGCACGGTCTACGACCTCGACACGCGGCAGCAGGACCGCACCAGCGGCGGCTTTGTGATCACGCACAGCCCCAGGTACAGCAGCTTCGCCGAGCTCCGGTACCTCAACCCGCTGGATTCGACGTTTCTCGACCTTGGAACCTCGTACCAGCTCACGCAGCGGTACCGCCTCGCGGCGCTGGGAAGCTACGACATCAGCAACGGCGGGTTCCAGGGCGCGGGCGGTGAGCTGACGCGTGCGAGCGACGCGTACACACTCGGCTTGCGTCTCTCGTACAACAACACGACCGACTCGACGAGCTTCGGCTTTGTCGTCAAGCCCGCGTTGTCCACGCGGAAGAAGCGGGTCAAGATCCTCGACGACGAGGTCGACTCGGCGACGGAAGTGACAACGGAGTCGATTCAGTGACCGGGCCCGTCCTCGGCAGCGCGGGCCCCGACAAGCCGCTCGCAGGGGCGCGTCACGCGCTCATCCTGCTGCTCCTGATCAACCTCTTCAACTACATCGACCGGTACATCCTGGCGGCGGTGGTCCCGGACATCACCAAGGAGCTTTTCACCGCGCCCGACGGCACGGTCGACCCCGCGGCGAAGACCAAGATCGGCTGGCTCTTTTCCGCGTTTCTCATCGCGTACATGTTCATGTCGCCGGTCTTCGGCGTGCTCGCCGACCGCATGCACCGCTGGGTCGTGATCGGGATCGGGGTGCTCGCGTGGAGCGTCGCTTCGGGCGCCTCCGGGCTCGCGACGGCGTACTGGTTCCTGCTGCTCATGCGGATCTGCGTTGGCGTGGGCGAGTCTGCCTACGCCCCCATCGCTCCAACGATCATCGCCGACTACTTCCCCGTCTCGCGACGCGGCGGGGTGATGGCGTGGTTCTACGCGGCGATCCCGGTCGGGAGCGCCCTGGGGTTTGTCATCGGCGGCGCGATGGCGAACTGGTTCACGTGGCACTGGGCGTTCTTCGTCACCGTTCCCCCGGGCATCCTCCTTGGGATCTGGTGCTTCTTCCGGCCCGAGGTCCCGCGCGGGATCTCCGAAGGCGGCCCGGCCGAAACCCCCGCGAGCAAGCACACCTGGCGCGACTACCTCCGCCTCTTCAAGATCAAGTCCTACTTCTATAACGTGGGCGGGATGACCGCGATGACCTTCGCGATCGGCGGGATCTCGGCGTGGGCCGTGGATTACATCGCAACCTACCGCGGGCAGGACAAGGAAACCACCGCGAAGATCTTCGGCGGCGTCGTCGTCGTTTCGGGCCTTCTCGCGACGCTTTCGGGCGGGTACCTCGCCGACCGCCTCCGCAAGCGTTTCCCGGGTTCGTACTTCCTCGTCTC
>JBIKTT010000231.1:0-4732 GCA_044347925.1 Phycisphaerales bacterium | reverse complement strand
GAGATCAAGGACGGCGAACGCTGCGAGCCTTCGTGGAGATCCGCTCGCACCTGAAGCGTCCGCGTCACGATCCTGGGCTCGAACCGCTCGATGGCCCGGCGCATCCGCGACTCCATCTCTCCCAGGCTCAGGCCCGAAGAGCTCATGCCGGTCGCATCGGGCAAGCCGTAGTTCACGACGGAAACGCTCGCAAGCGGGAACTCGTAGATCGGATCCTTCGCGGGCGCGGCGCTGGTGTTGAGAAGCGACGAAAGATCGCGGAGCACCGCCGACCGAAGCTGCTTCATCGACATCACACGCTTGTCGCGGCTTTCCACGCGCGATGAGCGCTCTTCGTCCGTCAGCCGGTCCAGCAGCGAGGGCTGCAGCTTCTCACTGGGTGTGAGTTCACCCATTCGCCACGCTCCCCTCGGGATCAAAGACAAGCGAGCGAACCTCGAGAATCGGCGTCTCGCCTTCATCGGTCGCGAGCATGCGCTGACCGATCCCCGCGAACTCCTCGGTGCCTTCGAGGCTGTCCCACTGCGTCTGCCGCGCGAGCTTGTGAGCGTCCGACCCGGCGGTCTCCGTCCCGGCGTATCGCGCGGGGATGAACCCCTCCTGCGTCCCGCCCGTGGTCCACGTGAACGTGGCCGGCGCCCAGACGACGTCGCGAAGATCGGCCGGCTGATCGACCTTGAGGGACGCGAGACGCGACATCGGCACCCAGTAGTACTTGGCGTCGACCATCACTTCAAGAATGGGGCCAAGCCGGCTGTCCGCGTCCGCGATCCACTCGAAACGCTGACCGTTGAGGGTGCCGCCCCGAGCGGGAGCGAGCTCAAGAGCTTGCTGGCGGAGGGAAGCGGCAGCGACGTGGTGGCCCGCGGCGGTCTGTCCGAGGGCTTGAACCATCATCGCGGCCCACGCCGGAGGCTCGCCGAGTAGAAGCGGCTGGCGCTTGCCGGTAAACACATCGCGGCGGAACCCCTCACCGGCGACCAGATGACGGCAGACCTGCACCATCAAGAGATTGCCGGGCTCGAGCTTGCCGGCGACCTCAAGCTGAGCGACGCATCGGTCCCAGACACCCATGACGGCGAGGATCTGTGCGAGGAGCACGCGAGGCTTGCCCGCGGCGGGCTCATTGCGGACGGCGTCCTCGGCCGCTTTGAGAGCGTCGGAGAGCCGACCCTGCTTGAGAAACTCTGCGGCTTTCATCTCGGCTCCTTGGGGCACCGGCGCGTGCGGCACCCATAGGGTACCAGAAAGAAACCGGCATGCCGATGGCGGCACGCCGGTTGGTGGTCAAACTCGGCTCAAGCGTTGGTGTGGCTGCCGGCCGGCACCGGGCCTTCAGCCAGCATTGATCAGACCTTGACGCTCTTCTTGACGTCCCAGCCGCCGTGGATCGGACCGCCGAGCGCCTTGCCATCCGGGCCCTGGGGCTGGTAGTCGATCTGGATCTGGGTGAAGTTCAGCGAAACCTCTTCCATCGGGATGTCTTCCGAGCCCTGGGAGGAGCCGCCCGGACGGACGGAGGAGACGAGAATGTCGACGAGCTTGATCTTGAGGTACTCAAGCTGCGTGCCGCCCGCTTTACGGACCACGAACATCGCATCCTTGACGTGGGTACCGGTCGCACAGTGCTGGAAGAGCACGGGGGAGGACTTGTCCACCTTCTTGACGAAGGAGAAGTCCTGCACCTGGCACTTGCCCGAACCGCCGCCGGACCCCGCACCGCTCGAACCCTGGTTCGAGACGCCGAAGTGGAACGAGAGGACCTCGATTTCGTCCTTGTGAACGCTGTCGCCCGTCTCGCCCTTGATATCGCCAAGCTTCAGAAATGCGTCGAATGCCATGGACCACCGCTCCTTCATTGTCGACGCGGCCTGTCCGCATCGTCCCACCGCCAACCCATACCTCTGCCCCCGGGAACGCTCCCGAGGCCCTCCCCCACCCCCTGAGGCTCTCTCTTTCCTCAGACTCGCGGCCCCCGCCGCCCGACTCTCCGCTTGAGATAGACGCAAACCCGGATTTCGGGCGCGCAACCTCCCTCTCGCGGTTTACTTCGTCTTGCCGGACGGCAGCTTGCTGACCAGCCGGAGGGAGATCGTGAGGCCCTCAAGCTGGTAGTGCGGCCGCAGGAAGAACTTGGATGAGTAATACCCGGGATTGCCGGGAATCTCCTCGACCTGGACCTCGGCCGCGGCCAGCGGCCGGCGAGCCTTGACCTCTTCGCTGCTGTGAGCCGGATCGCCATCCACGTACTGAAGGATCCAGTCCTGAAGCCAAGACTGCATATCGGACTTCTCCTTGAAGCTGCCGATCTTGTCCCGAACCATGCACTTCAGGAAGTGGGCGAACCGGCAGGTCGCGAACAGGTACGGCAGGCGGGCGCCGAGGTTGGCGTTCGCCGTCGCATCCGGATCGCTGTACTCGGCCGGCTTGTGCAGGCTCTGGGCGCCCATGAACACGGCGTAGTCCGTGTTCTTGTAGTGGCTGAGGGGCATGAACCCGTTCTTCGCCAGTTCCGCTTCGCGACGGTCGGTGATCGCGATCTCCGTCGGGCACTTCATGTCCACGCCGCCATCGTCCGTGGGGAACGTGTGGCACGGCAAGCCCTCGGCCATGCCGCCGGACTCGGTGCCGCGGATCCGGGAGCACCAGCCGTAAAGCTTGAACGCCCGGGTGACGTTGACCGCCATCGCGTAGGCCGCGTTGGCCCACGTGTACTTGTCGTGCTTCGCGCCCTCGGTGTCCTCTTCGAACGCGAAATCCTCGACGGGATTGGTCTTGGCGCCGTACGGCAGGCGAGACAGGAACCGCGGCATCGCCAAACCGATGTACCGGCTGTCTTCGCTCTCGCGCAAGCTCCGCCAGGGTGCGTACTCGGCGCTCTGGAAGATCTTGGTCAGATCGCGCGGGTTGCCGAGCTCCTGCCAGCTTTCCATGTTCATGACGCTGGGCGAGCCGCCCGCGAGGAACGGAGCGTGCGCCGCCGCCGCGATCTGCGCCATGCCGCTGAGGATCTCGACGTCCGGCGGAGTGTGGTCAAAGTGGTAATCGCCCACGAGCACGCCGAAGGGCTCGCCGCCAGGCGTGCCGAACTCGTTCTCGTACATCTTCTTGAAGAGCGGGCTCTGATCCCACGCCGTGCCCTTGAACTTGCCCAGGGTCTTGGCGAGGTCCTTCTTGCTGATGTTCAGGACGCGGATCTTGAGCGTCTCATCGGTCTCGGTGTTGTTCACCAGGTGGGCCAGCCCGCGCCACGCCGCTTCCAACTGCTGGAAGTCCGGATGGTGCAGGATCGCGTTGACCTGCTGGCTCAGCTTCTTGTCGATCTCGGCGATCATCGCCTGGATGGACTTGACCGCGTCGTCGGAGATCAGCTTGGTCTGGTCGACTGCGATCTCGGCGAGCGTGCGGACCGCCTGCTGAATAGCGGAGGTCGCGTTCCCGGTCTTGGGCTTGAACTCCTTCTGAAGCAGGGCTTCGAGGTCCGTCCCTTCCATCTGCAGACCGGCGGGGATGAATTGTCCTTGGGTCTCAGCCATTGCCGCCCTCCTGAGGCTTGGGCGCCGAAGCCAGAGCCTTCAGCACCGTCGGGTCGCTCATCACTTTGCTCATCAGTTCTTCCGCTCCGCTCTTGCCGTCCATGTAGGTGAGCAGGTTGGAAAGCTGCGTCCTGGCTTCCAGAAGCTTGCGGAGCGGCTCGACCTTCTTCGCCACCGCGGCGGGGGAGAAGTCGTCCATGCTCTCGAAGGTGATGTCCACCGCCATGTTCCCCTCGCCCGTGAGGGTGTTGGGCACGTTGAACGCCACGCGCGGCTTCATGCTCTTGAGACGCTCGTCGAAGTTGTCGACGTCGATCTCGAGGAACTTGCGGTCCGAGACCGGCGCAAGAGCCTCGGCCGGCTTGCCCGACAGGTCGGCCATGACGCCCGCCACGAACGGCAGGTTCACCTTCTTCTGCGCGCCGTAAAGCTCCACGTCGTACTCGATCTGCACGCGCGGGGCCCGGTTTCTCGCCACGAATTTCTGACTGCTCGCCTTCGCCACAGCCTGCTCCTTGTTGCTCCCCGCCCCTCCCTGATTCCATCCTTCAGCCCGCGGGCGTCTCGTCCGCCGCCAGTCGTTCCAGCAGCGCCACCGCGTCCGGCGTCAACACTTTGACAATATCCGTGAACCGCTTCCCGACCAGTTTTTCGCAGCTTTTCATCAGCAGCGGAACCGGGCTGGAAGGCTCGACTCGTTCATAGTAACGATAGATCTTCTCGAAAAGCTGCGCCACCTGCTCCCGATTCGCAAGCTCACCATCCAGCCGAAGGCCGCCCCCCGGCGCAGCCGAGACCGCCCCACCGCCCGCCGAACCCGACGGTGATTCGGTCGCCGTCCCCCCTCCGCCGGCCAGACGCTCCTTCTGGCGCTTGACCTGACCATGAGCGTCCTTAAGCAGGGTGATGAACCCCGAAAGCTCCGGAGACTTGTCGACCCCCGCGCCCGCTTCAAACGCTTTGTCGATCCCCTCGGCGTGCTTAAGTGCTTCGCCCGTCGAGCGTTCGAGCGCCGCGAGCGTCTCCGCGTCGGTGTCATCAAACGCCCGCTCGATCACCTTGACATCCGGCGGGGATTGACCGGATTCCAGGGCTCCCGCGTCAAGCTGGCCCGAAGCGACCCGAACATCCCGCAGACCGTACCGCCCCCACTGCCGCGAATCGCAAAGCGGGGCCGCCATGATCCGCTCGGCGAA
>JBIKTT010000230.1:0-4736 GCA_044347925.1 Phycisphaerales bacterium | reverse complement strand
AGCCAGTTCCGCCGCGCCCCACCACAAGCCCATGTTCTTGACGAACGGCTGGACGACCGCGCGGATCCCCGCTTGCTTGTAGGTCTCCGCGCACGCTTGCGCGTCCGCGTCGGTCCCGCCCGTCTGGTGCAGGATCTGCCACCCCGAGAACGCCGGCCGCTCATCGAACGCGAGCTTGCCCATCAGTTGGTTGATCGACCGCGCGCCGAGACTCGCGCCGGTCACAAGCAGCACCGACAGGTCGGCATCAAGCCCCAGGAGCGTGCGGCAGTGAGCCGGGTCGCCAGGGGCTCTTGCCGCCGCTCGCACGATCGGCGGGATTGTCGTCCAGTTCCGACCCGGGCCTTTCGCCACCGTCGCCGCGGTGAGCACCTTGGCCGCGTGGCCTGCCGCCCAGCGATTCGCCCGCCCTGGCACCGCGTCGAGATTGACCATGACCACCGGCACACGCTCGGCTCGGGCCGCTTGCACGCACGGCGCCGACACGAACCCGCCGGTGGCGACGATCACGACGCGTCCGCGAGCTTTGTGATCGCGGATGACCCTGCGAGCTTCACGCACCGAGCCGCCCCAGTGCGTCACAAACCGGTAAAGCGTCCTGGGCGAGAGTCCGAACGGCCGCGCCGACAGCGCCGTGAACGCAAGCCCGTGCTCGGCCGCGATCGAAGCGTCGATCGTGCGGTCGGAGAGCAGAAAGTGAGCGGTGGGGGGGACGCCGCCGTCGGCTTGCAACGCTTCGAGCGTCGCCAGGTTGGGGAAGATGTGCCCGCCCGTGCCGCCGCCCGCGAACAGAACGCTGAGTGGCGAGGTGCTCATGCGGGAGTGAGCCGCGACGAGGGAGGAATGTCCGTCCGCGCGGGCGTGTTCGGCGCGGGACGCACGGCGAGAGCGGGTTCGTCATACGTCTGCACCGCGACGCTTTGTGTCCGACCGATGGCGATCAGAAGCCCGAGGGAGAACGCGGTGAGCGTCCAGCCGGTGCCGCCCGAAGAAACCAGCGGGAGGGCGATCCCCTTGGTCGGTCCCATCGCCGTCACGACCGCGAGGTTGATCAGAGCTTGCAGGCCGACGGTCGCCACGATCCCCAGCGCGAAGAGCTTGAGCAGCCGGTTGTGCTCGCGGGCGACGATGATGTACGAAGCCCAGAGCAGGCAGATGAAGAGCGTGATCACCATCAGCGCGCCGGGGGCCCCGAGCTCCTCGCAGATGATCGCGAAGATGAAGTCGTTGGTGTCCTCGGGCAGGTACCCGAACTTCTGAATCCCGTTCCCCAAGCCGCGGCCGAAGAGGCCGCCGCTGCTCACCGCGCCCATCGACTGGATCATGTGGTATCCGGTCTCCTGGGGGTCGGCGTACGGGTCCAGGAACGCCGTGATCCGCTTAACCCGGTAGCTACTGGTCGCGATCGCCGCGACCACCGCGCCAAGAGCAAGCGGCGATAGGAGCAGAAGGTGCCAGAGCTTTGCTCCGCCCGCGATCAGCACCAGGGCCGCCGCCGCTCCGACCAGCGCCCCGGTACCCAGGTCTTCCTTGACGATCAGGCCCGCCACGGCACCCACCCCGATCAGCGCCGGCACCAGCCCGGCCCAGAAAAGCGGAAGGATCGCCGCCCGCTTGGTCGCGTACCACGCGACCACGCCCAGCAGCGTCCACTTCGCGATCTCGCTCGGCTGCACCGAGAGCTGACCGATCACCGGCATCGGGATCCGAAGCCAGCGCTCCGCACCCTTGGCCGATTTGCCGATCCCCGCGAGATACACCAGCCCCAGAATCGCCAGAAGCATGCCGCACCCCAGCGCCAGCACCATGAGCCCGGAGCGGTGGTCCCGCTCCATGTTCTCACGCTGAAGCAGGGAGTCCGACGGAGCCCACCGCTCGGCCAATTGCCGCACCGGCAGGAAAGCGGCGACCGTCATCGCGAAGAGGGCGATCACCATGAAGATCGCGTGCGGCGAGCGCACGATCTGAACCACCGAAAGTTCGCGTGCCGCCGGCGTCTGGGACGCCACGACCCCATTCGACGGATCGAGTTCGGCCGGCTCGGGAACGGCTGGGCCGGCGGCTCCGTCCGCCGAAGCCGCGGCCGCCCGGGCGGGGGGCGCGATCTCCATCGATGCTGAATTGACCATCACGACCCCGACGCAAAGGAGCGCGAGGACGCACAACGCCACAACCTGGAACGAGCGGAGCATGGCAGACAGTATCGGACGTTGGCAGGGGTTTTGCACAGTGCTCGCCCACTCCAGGCGAGGCCGCGCCGGCCCGCGCGAAGCAACGCCTCTCGCCCCCGGCGGTCGATCCGAAACCGGCCCCTCGACCGGCCCTGGCGGGCGGGGGCGGGGTGGAGGGGCCTGGAGGGGGGGCGGGCGGGCTTGACCGCTGGAAACAGGCCTAGAATCCAGTTACCGGCGGGGAAGGCCGGTTCCGTGGTTCTCGCATGATGCGAGGCGGACATTCTTGGTTACCCAAACCGCCCCGTTGGGGCAAGCCCGTCGTCCTCGGCGTGTGCCGCAGGTCGAAGGGTCAGGGTCCCGTCGCCGATCGCCACCTTCCCGGCGTTCGTCCCGGAGCCCGCAAAGGTTGTGCATGATCGATGAACTGTTGATTGCCTCTCTCTCCGTGAACGATGCCGACATCGAAGCGATGCTCAAGGGCTCGCCCGGCGCCGGCAAGGCCGCCGGCCACATGGACGACTATCTGGTCGGCAATGTGGCGGATCTGACCCCCGGCAAGCTCATCAAGGGCAAGGTCGTCGGGTTCGCCGGAGATGACGTGGTGATCGAAGTGGGCCTCAAGTCCGAGGGCCTCATCCCCAAGGAGGAGTTCGAGGGGACCACCGTCAAGATCGGCGAGATGATCGACGTCCTCCTCGAGGACATCGAGGGTGAAAGCGGTCTGATCCAGCTTTCCAAGCGCCGCGCCGACCGCCAGCTCAACTGGCAGCGGATCGTCGACACCACGAAGGAAGGCGACGTCGTCGAGGGCCTGGTCACCAAGAAGATCAAGGGCGGCCTCCTCATCGACATCGGCGTCCCCGTGTTCCTCCCGGCTTCCCAGGTCGACGTCCGTCGCCCCGGCGAGATCGGCGAGTTCATCGGCAAGCGCGTCCGCGCCAGCATCATCAAGATCGACCTTGAGCGGCACAACATCGTCGTCTCCCGCCGCAAGCTCATCGAAGAGGAACGCGACGGTGCGAAGCGCCGCTTGATGGAGAACATCAAGGAAGGCGACATCGTCACCGGCGAGGTCAAGAACATCGCCGACTTCGGCGCGTTCGTCGACCTGGGCGGCATCGACGGCCTGCTCCACATCACCGACATGTCCTGGAACCGGATCAACCACCCCTCCGAGCTGCTCAAGATCGGGCAGAAGATCGAGGTCAAGGTCCTCAACATCGACCGCGAGAAGGAGAAGATCGCGCTGGGCCTCAAGCAGCGTGAAGCTTCCCCGTGGGCCGAGATCGAGAAGAAGTACCCGGTCAACAGCCGCGTCAAGGGCACGGTGGTCAACCTCATGTCCTACGGCGCGTTCATCCGCCTCGAGGACGGCATCGAGGGCCTGGTCCACATCTCCGAGATGTCCTGGACCCGCCGGATCAACCACCCCTCTGAGATCGTCCAGCCCGACCAGGAGGTCGAGGTCGTTGTCCTTGAGATCAACAAGGACAAGCAGGAAATCAGCCTCGGCATGAAGCAGATCGAGGTCAACCCCTGGGAGCTCGTCTCCGAGAAGTACCCCCCGGGCACCGTCATCGAGGGCAAGGTCCGCAACCTCGCCAACTACGGCGCGTTCATCGAGATCGAGCCCGGCATCGACGGCCTGCTCCACGTCGGCGACATCAGCTGGACGAAGAAGGTCACGCACCCCAACGAGGTCCTCAAGAAGAACGACACCGTCAAGTGCGTCGTCCTCGATGTCGACCGCGAGCGTCAGCGCATCAGCCTCGGCACCAAGCAGCTCACCGAGGATCCGTGGCTCAACGCCATCCCCGAGCACTACAAGCCCGGCATGGTCATCCGCGGCACGGTCACGAAGATCACCAACTTCGGCGTCTTCGTCGAGCTCGAGCAGGAGCTCGAAGGCCTGCTCCACATCTCCGAGCTGGCTGACCACAAGGTCGAGAACCCGCACGACGTGGTCAAGGCCGGGGACGAGGTGGACGTCAAGATCCTCCGCGTCGACAAGGCCGACCGCAAGATCGGCCTCTCGCTCAAGCGCGCCCAGTGGGGCGACACGAGCGGGATCACCCCCGCCGCCGAGGAAGCTCCGGCTTCGGGCAAGAAGAGCCGCATCGCCAGCCCCACCAAGGGCGGCATGGACGGCGGCCACGGCGCCATGGGCACCGACAAGATCCGCTTCGGCGGCAGCGACGAGTAAGCCTCACGCTTGCGTCGCCTGACGCGGGCATGTTCAACCAATGACGCGGGCCCGGGAACGACTCCCGGGCCCGCGTTGTTTTTTGCGAGATCCGCTACCATGACGACGCAAAAACGCGACAAGACGCGGAGTCACGCGTGGTCATGGGTCCCGGAGGTTCATGAGAGCCTTGTGTTTCGTTCGGGAACTGCGGTTGCGAGCGGCCCGTACCGGATCGGCTGGCGTAAGAGCGGGCGGCTGACGGGCTTGGGGGCGGTCGGGGGGTGCCGCGAAGGACTAGCAGAGAGCGACGAAGCTGAGGAGGCAGAGGATGGCGATGCGGCGGCGGCTTTCGGTCATTTCGATCAGGCTCAGCATGG
>JBIKTT010000229.1:0-4752 GCA_044347925.1 Phycisphaerales bacterium | reverse complement strand
AGCGCCGGGAGGGACGTCGGTAGGATGGGTGGTCATCGCGGGACGACCTTACCGAAACGCCGAGTCCGCCTTGTGCAGGTCACGCGAAGACTCGACGAAGACTCCGCGAAGACTCCCCGGCAAGTGCGCACCAGCTCCACAGGAGGTCCGCATGAGGCCGCCATGATCTCAAGCCGTTCACGCCGGCGTCGGCACCCACGCCTGCCCTCGATCCAGCGACTCAAAGTGCTCGACCGCCAGACCCAGCGAGAGCGTCATGCCGTTCCCGCCCAGCCCGGTCACGATCCGCACCCCCGGCTCGGGCTCGTGGATGAACTCGAGAAACCCGTCCATCCGCTTGAGATACACCCCGTGCCACCGCTGCGCGATCGTCAGATCCGGCAGGTGTAGGAAACCCGTCAGGTAGTCGAGAATCCAGCGATCAATCTGATCCTGATCGAACGGATCGAGCAGATCCCCGTACTCGTGGCTGTCGCCGATGGTGATCTCGCCCTCGCGCGTCTGAGAGGCCATCACATGGATGCCCCAGCGGTCAAAGTGCGGCAGATCGCGAGCGAATCGCGCCCGCACCGAATCCAGCGCCGGCAACCCCTTGAACACCGGATAGTGCCGGAGCGTGCTCCCCGCGGCGACGTGCGTCCCAAGCCTGAATCCGCCCGGCTGCACGATCGTCCGCATCATCTGAAGCTTGCACCGCGACACCGGAGCAGCGCGGAAGATCTCCGGGTAGAGCGTTTCGACGTCATCGCCGCCGCAGACAAAGATCTGCTTTGCCGTGACGACCTCGCCCGAAGCCAGTTCGGCTTTGGGATGCTCGATGCGGCGAACGGCGCACCCCGCCCGCACCTCGGCCCGCGGCAGAGTGGCCAGGTAGGCGTGTAGCTTGGCCACCACCTCGCGCGGGTTCACGGCCAGCTCGGTCGCGCTCCACAGAGCCCCCAGCAGCCGCTCGGGCCGCAGCGCGGGGCAACGGGCGATCGCTTCCTTCGCGGAAAGCCGCGAGACCTCAAACCCGAATGGACGCGTGCGCTCGACGAACTGGTCGACGCACTCGAGCTCATCCTCGTGGTGCACCGCGTGGAGGGACCCGACCGGCTCGACCCAGAAGCCCGCTTTGGCGGCAAGATCGAGGTAGATCGCCCGCGACTTCAGCGCCCGCTGAAACCCGCGACCCGCCGGCTGCCCGATCGGCCACACCATCCCGAAGTTGCGGATCGACGCTCCGACCGCGCGGGGAGCACGCTCACAAAGCAGCACCGAGAGCCCGCGCCGCTGGGCTTCCAGAGCATGCGCCAGCCCGACGATTCCCCCGCCAACCACCAGCACGTCATACGAGGACATTCAGAATCTCCGGCAGACTCTCGAGATCGGGCACGAGGTGCGTGTGCGGCGAACCGCCCAACTCCGCGAGCGTGAACGTGCCATGCCCCACGCCAATCACGAAGCGGCACCCGGCGGCGGTGCCGGCTTTCAGGTCGCTCGGTGTGTCGCCGATGACGCCCACGCGGCCGACATCCGTGACGCCGGTGCGTTCCATCGCGAGGTGGATCATGTCCGGCGCGGGCCGTCCGTGAGCTACGAGGTCCGAACCCACGATGGCATCGGGCGCCCATCCCATGCGGTGGATGATCTCCGAAGCGAGCGCCGCCGAGTACCCGGTGTTGAACGCGATCATCACCCCCGCGGCACGCAGCTTCCGCAGCGCCTCGGCCGCTCCCGGGAGCGCCACAGGCGGGCTCTCGTCCATCATCGAGATGATCTCGCCGGTGAACTCCGTCGCGAGCTCGCCCGCGGGCCCCGTGTCGCGTCCGTTCATCGCCAGAGCCTCGGCGAAGACCTGCACCTTGTTCCACCCCATCCGTTCGCGGATCCATCCGCTTGGCACGGTCAGCTTGCTCCGATCGATCACGCGGTCAAAAGCCCGCTGAACGACGTTGTCGTCCTTCACCGTGGTCCCCGCGATGTCGAACACGAAAAGATCAACCAGCGGCCTTGGCATGGGGCGAGCGTAAGTCCCGAGATCCCATCGCCGGGTGAAGAATCCGCGAAGATTCTCGTTTCCTCACTTCTTCTTGAGTTCCATCGTGTCAAACAGCCGGCCCTCAAGATCAAAGGCCTGCAGATGGAGCGACTTGCCGTGGATCGTGACGTACGTCACGTGGTGCCCGCGGTACGTGCGGTGCTGGAACCACGTGCGTGACGGCGCGGCCGACTCCAGCCCGCCTCCGCCGCCCCCGCTGGTCACGTAGATCACGCCGTTGTCCTGATCGATCTTGTCGCCCAGGATCGGCCAGGTCCGCTCGTAGCAGTGGACGTGCCCGTTGAACACAATGTCGACGCGATGCTTCTCGTAAAGCCCCGCGAGCGGGCGGTGCCGCAGGTCGCCCCAGGTCGAGGTCTCCTTGTACGTATCGCCGTAATCGTCCTCGTCCGAGCACCACACCGTGTGGTGGTGGTAGCAGAACTTCCACGTCGCTTTGGACTTGGCGAGTTCCTCGTCAAGCCACTTGTACTGCTCGCTGCCCGGAACCACCGGCTTGTTCGTGTCGATCACGAAGAACTGAGCGTTCCCGTACGTGTACGTGTACCGGTACTCGGGGCCCGGGAGGTTGAAGTACTGGTAGTAGAGCGAGTGGTTCTTCTCATGGTTGCCGATGGCGGGGAAGATCGGCACGCGGCTGATCAGCGGAGCCGACCCGGGGAAGAACTCCTTCGTCCACTCGTTCTTGTCCGGACCCTCGTTCACGACGTCCCCGAGGTGAATCTCAAAGTTCGGACGAAGCGAGTACGCGAACGTCTGAAGACGCTTGATCACCTCGGGATTCTTCTGCGTGTCCCCGATCGCGACGAACGCGAAGGGCGACTCCGGAAGCACCGCCGTCCGAAGCGTCAGCGGCGCACCCACCAGATTCGCCGAGGATTCGCTCTCCGCACCTTCCGCGATCGCGTGCACGCGGTAGAAGTACTGCGTTTCCGGCTTGAGGCCCTCAAGGCGGATCTCGTGCATCGTCGCCAAGGGCCCCGTCTCCGTCTTGCGGTCATACGGCAGCCGCTCCCCGTACTCGACATACCCGCGAGCCGGCCGGGCCGTCTCCCACGAGATCGTCATGCCCGTCTGCGTCGCACCCTGCAGGTACGGCGTCACGAGGAACTTCTGCGTCTGGCTGTACGGCGGGTCATAGCTCAGAAGCCTGGCTCCCGCCGCCGCTTCCGTCGTCAGCGCGGACTCCGGCAGAACCCGCGAGTGCATCTTCGCTTCCAGAATCACGCCGTTGAACGGGTGCTTCTCGTTCTGGTCCTGGAAGCAGCCGATGTTGAACGGCACTCCTGCTTCCGTCGGATAGAGAATGTCCCCGGACTGGACCTTCGTTTCCGCTTCCATCTTGCCGTTGACGTAAAGCCGCATCACCGCCCCGTCGTACGTCCCCGCGACGTGGTACCACTTGCCCTGCACGATCGGCGTCGAACCCTCGAGATACGTCAGCCGGCCGTCCGCGTCGCTTCCACCCTTGGAAGCCAGCCCGAACGTGAAATGCTCCGTGTTGTGCCCGAGCACCCACCCCGCTTCGGAACCGCCATTGTCCTGCACACAGCCGATCACCGATCCCCAGGTCTGCACCTCGTTCACGCTCACCCACGCCGACACCGTCATCTCACGCGACGGCAGAAGTTCCCGTGCCTTCGCCACCGACTCCGCGACCGTGAACCAGTCCGTCTTGCCGTTGAACCGGTAGCCCTCGCTCGGACCCACCGTCGCCTTGACCGGCTTGCCCGCGATCAAAGCCGTGACCCGCCCCGAAGCGTCCGTCTTCGTCGTTTCCGTCGCCGTCCCGACATGCAGACCGAAATGAAGCCGGAGCGCCGGATCGGTCACGGCGTCGCCGGGTTGAATCGCAAAGGCCGTCATCATCGCAAGGGCAGGAATCATCAGCACGATCGGCTCCTTCAAGGGGCGGGAACAAGAGCAGTGGAAAGGGCGTCAAGGTTGGCACGCATGCGAACAAGATAATCGCGACCCGCTTCGGCGGATTCGCACGGGCTGAACGTCACCGCGACCACCTTGAACTCGCGGAGCAGCCGCTCCCGCGTCGCGGGAAGAGGTTCGGACTCAAAGAGCATCACCCTCGGCGCCTCGCTCGCCCCCGAAACCGCGTCACGGACCAAAGCCCACGACGACTCGGAAGGCTCCTCATCGGGCGGCACGTCCAGATCGACAACCTTCCATCCATACCGCCTCGCGATGTACGCATACGCCGGGTGCGAGGTGAGGATCGGCCGGGTTCCGATCTGGACCGTGACCTCGCGGCAGCGAGCGTCCAGCCCGTCAAGATCAGCCGCAAGGCCCGCGAACCCCGCTTCGAACACCTGAGCGTGCTCGGGCCACGCTTTGGACATGGCGTCACGGATCGCCTGGGCCTGCGTCTTGGCGTTTACAGGGTCGACCCACGTGTGCCCGTCGATGCCCGAGTGGCTGTGCTTGCCGCCCGGTCCGTGGCTGTGCGTGACGGTCTTGGAGCGGATGAACTCGTCCTTGAAGGAAGCCGCAGTGCTGACCGTCCTCGCCGCCGGAAGCGAAGCGCTCGCGGGCCACTTCTCAAACGCCGCTCCGTTGAGGACGATGAGGCCCGCTTCCTGGTACGCGGCAAGGTCCGCACGAGAGGGCTTCCACGAAACCGGATCCTCCCCCGGCGGGCACGGGCATCGCACCTCGACCTTGCCGCTCGCGATCCGCTCGGCGAAGTAGGTCGTGGG
>JBIKTT010000228.1:0-4758 GCA_044347925.1 Phycisphaerales bacterium | reverse complement strand
TCGGCACCGACGAGAATCTCGCTGTCGGCTCCGATCTCATTCGCGATGATCGTCGGCTTGCCGAACGCCAAGCTCTGATTGATCGCAAGCCCGACCGCGCCCGGGTAGATGCTCACATCGCTCGTCGCGATCCACGCGTAATCGTCCCCCTCGGGCACGCGTCCCGTCACGATGATCCGCTCCTTGTCCACCGCCGCCGCTTTCGCACGGATCTCGTCCAGAAGCGGTCCCCCGCTGATCAGCACGAGCACCAGGCCGGGGTCCAGAGCCGCGAGCTTGGGCCACGCGTCCAGCAGGTCCTGATGCCGCTTGTCCGCGTCCATCCGCCCGATGCAGAGCAGGATCTTCTTGCCGACAAGTCCGCGCTCCGCACGGATCGCCATCCCGCGAGCCCGCAGCGCATCGCCGTCGGTAAAGATCCGCCGCGTGTCGATCGTGTTGTTCGCGATGATCGCCCGGTCCGCTGGATACCCCAGCGCGACAAGCTCATCCTTGCTCGACTCGCCGTAACAGATCATCCGGTCGAACTTGTTGTAGAACTTGCGTTTGATCAGCGAAAGCAACCCAGCCGCTTTCGAATAGCTGTGCACCTTCGACCAGCCGATCACCGGCGTCCCGCTTCGGCGGCACGCGGCGAGAAGCTGCCAGCAGGAGAGGTTGCGGAGGTTGGCTTCGAGGATGAGCACGTCCGGCTTCTGCGAAAGCACCATCCCCATCGCGACGGGCCAGCTGAAGTACGAAACGCCGAGCCTGCGGCTGAGCTTGCGGTTCATCTCGTGATAGAACGGCCGCCCCGCGCCGCCGATCGCCCCGCCGTTGCTCATCTCGCCGAAGACCTCGATCGCGTAACGACGATTCCCCGGCCCGCCCGCCGGCGGCTCACCCAGCCCGCGCTCCCGCACGCCGTCAAACACCGGCGTCCGATACTGATGGATGTGCGATTGAAGGATCCACACCTTGGCCGGCGCGGAAGGAGCGGTGGTCGGAGATGTCGCGTCAAGCGGGGTCATGCGTGTGGGACGGTAGGGAAAGAGCGGTGGGGCGGCTCACGGATGAGCCAGCCGTGGATATCGGCAGAATCGGCGCGACACTTGGAAATGGGCGTTGTGTGGTCGCTCGGATCCCGCGATGACGCCCTGCGAAGCGTGGCTGCACGTCGCGGAGTGTCTTGCGGAGCGAGATCGCCCGCATGATCGACGACGCGGGGGGATGAGGTTTCGCGAACAGGTCTGAGAGTCGAAACGGCACAATCTTGAGCCCCGCGGCGCTTTGGGACGTCGGTGATTTTGTGTAGCAAACTGACCCGGGTGTGGTATGCTGGCGAAGTGCGCCGTGGGGCTCTTTCAACGTTCTTGACGACCGCCATCGTTGCCGCGACCAGCGCCGCCGGGCAGTCCTATGTCACTTTCGGCACGAATCGGGCGACCGCTTCGCCGGCGTACGGGCTTTCGGACGATGGCGGGACCGCAGTCGGCTGGTCGGCGAGCGGGAACTTCAACGAGCCGGGCTATATGTGGACCGAGGCGACCGGCCAGGTGGACTTCACGGGCGTCAACGATGACAACTCCCGTGCTTACGGCATCTCCGGCGATGGGCAGTGGGCGGTTGGCGTCGGGTACCGGCGGGCCCAGCGGTTCAACGAGGCGTTTCGGTACCGCCCCGGCGCGAACGAGTTCCAGTTCCTCGGTCGGGTCTCCGGCTGGGGGAACTCGACCTCGCTGGATGCGAGCTTTGACGGATCCGTGGTGGTCGGCTGGTCGCACGAGAACACGCAGACCTTCGGCCGGGCGTTCCGGTGGACAGAGGCGGGGGGAATGCAGGGACTGACCCTGCCGGACGGATCGCTGTATTTCTCGAGCAAAGCCAACGCGGTTTCGGCCGACGGTTCAATTATCGTCGGCGAAGCGACAGATGGGGAATACGCCGATGCTTTGGTGTGGTCCGCGGATGGTCGCGCCACCGTCCTTCAACGGCTCGGCGACCCGACATTGACCACCGTAAGTGCCGCCTATGGCGTGAGTGCCAACGGGCGATACATCGTGGGTTATTCAGCCCGGGCCATACAGATGACCATCTGGGAGGATGGAGTGCCAACCGGTTTGGGACTCTACGAGGGTCGCAACACACGCGCCTACGCCGTCAGCAACGACGGCAAGGTTGTCGTCGGCGAGGCCAGCGGATTCCAAGCGATCATCTGGACGGAAGCGAGAGGGCTGGAGAGCCTCTCGGCGTATCTGGAATATCACGGGATCAACCTGCCGCTAGGTTTTGAACTCTTCAGAGCGTCCGGAGTATCCGCAGACGGCCAATCAATCCTTGTTCTCGCCGCAACCCCTTGGGGGACAACCGAGGGCATGTTGTTCACGATCCCGGCTCCCGCAGCCCTCCCCATCTTTGGCGTCTTGTACTTCACGAGCCGGCGTCGGCGATAACGTTCACATCGATGAGATCCCTTGCCGGATCGCACGCCGCTTCACGACGATCGTCAGCCGCGACCATCCGGAAGACCGGATGATCGTGGCACCCGGCTCATCCACAAGAACAACACCGGTTCATTCACTTCCGCGCACGAACTCTTCCAGATCGCGCCCCGCATCGCGGACCTCAACCAGGATGGTGTGATCGACGAGGTCGATGTGCTCAGCTTCGAGGAAGCGTACATCAACGGCGAATAACGGGGATCATGCGGGGAGGGGGCCCTCTCAAGCGGCGTGGTTGCCTGTCCTAACCTCCCATCTTTCCGATCCGGCTCAACCCCGGTCCGGAAATCGCCGAGGGAGTCCTTATGGTCCGCCGCACGCTCCGATGGCTCAAACGTCTCGTCAAGCCCGTCCACGTCGTGGGCAAGCCGTCCCACACCTGCCCCACGCTCCGCATCGGCACCGATTACGGCGGCTGGGTCTTCAACCACACCCTCGTCAAGAAGGACAGCATCGTCTATTCCTTCGGCATCGGCGAGGATGCGTCGTGGGACCTGGGCATGATCAAACGCTTCGGCGTCACCATCCACGGGTTTGACCCCACCCCCAAGTCCATCCGCTGGGTGAAAGCCCAGAACATGCCCGCCGAGTTCGTCATGCACGACTTCGGCCTGGCACCCAAGGACGGCGAGCTTGTCTTCCACGCTCCGATCAACCCCAACCACGTCTCCCTCTCCGTCGTCGAACGCGAGACGCAGACCGAGCGGATCGTCCTCCCCGTCCGCGAGCTCGCCGGCATCATGAAGGAGCTCGGCCACGACCACATCGACATCCTCAAGATGGACATCGAGGGCTCCGAGTACGAGGTGATCGAGGACCTGCTCGCCAAGAAGATCCCCATCAAGCAGATCCTCGTCGAGTATCACCACCGCTTCCCCGGCATCGGTGACGCCAAGACGCAAGCGTCGATCGACCTGCTCGAACGCCACGGGTACAAGCTCTTCAACATCGCGCCGAGCGCGGAGGAATACTCGTTCATCAAGGTGTGAACGAGCGTCCGCGAGCAGAAGCCCCTGCTGAAGCCCTCGCCGAAGCCGCGATCACGAGTTCGCGCGGTACCACTCGATCGTCCGCTTGAGGCCTTCCTCGAACCCGACCTGAGCTTTCCAGCCCAGCAGCTTCTCGCCGCGCTCGGTGGACAAGCAGCGCCTCGGCTGGCCGTCCGGCTTGGTCGCGTCCCAGGTGATCGCGCCCGTGAAGCCCGTCAGCTTCACGATCAGCTCGACGAGGTTCTTGATCGTGATCTCAAACCCGGCTCCGAGGTTGATCGGCGTCGGGTCGTCCATCGTCTCCGAAGCCCGCACGATCCCCTCCGCCGCGTCCTCCACATACAGGAACTCGCGGCTGGCCGAGCCCGTGCCCCAGCAGACGATCTCCTTGTCCCCGCGCCGCTGCGCTTCGACGCACTTGCGGATCAGTGCCGGGATCACGTGCGAGGAGTGCAGGTCGAAGTTGTCGAACGGGCCGTACAGGTTCACCGGCAGGACGTACGCCCCGCGGAACCCGTACTGAAGCTTGTACGCGTCGAGCATCTGCCACGCGGCTTTCTTCGCCACGCCGTACGGCGCGTTCGTCTCTTCGGGGTACCCGTTCCAAAGCTCTTCCTCGCGGAAGGGAACGGGCGTGAACTTCGGATAGGCGCAGATCGTGCCGACCTGGACGAACGTCCCGCCGCGCTCGTGCAAGCCGTCCTGACGGGCCTGCTCGATCAAATGCAGAGCCATCGCCATATTCGCGTAGAAGTACCTGCCCGGGTTGGCGCGGTTGGCCCCGATGCCCCCGACCTCGGCCGCGAGGTGGATGATCACGTCGGCTTTCTGATTCCCGAAAGCGGTGCGGACCAGTCGGGCGACGTCCGAGTCGGACGTCAGGTCGAACTGCGCCCGCCGGGGAATGAAGAGATTTTCATCTTTCACGCCGCGTTCACGGAGCTTTTGGCAGACGAACCGTCCGAGGAACCCGGCACCGCCGGTCACGATAACTCGCTTATTGGACCACGATGCGGGGCTGGCTTTCGTCGACATCGAATCTCCTCAGGAACGGACGAGAAAACAGAGCGGATGCGCGGGCACAGTCTATTCGGCTGGCTTCGGTGGGTCGATTGAACTCTCTCCGCATCGTGCCGAGCGCAAAGCCAACCCAAAGTCCGCTAGTATTCGCCCCTCATGCCCGACTTCGACACCCAGCCAGATGCCGACTCGATGCCGGTGCCGAAGCCGATGGGGCAGACAGTCAGCGTCGGCGCGATCTGGATGGCGATGGCCACGATCGTCGGCAA
>JBIKTT010000227.1:0-4791 GCA_044347925.1 Phycisphaerales bacterium | reverse complement strand
CGACGCCCAACGACTTCGTCGCGCTGAGCGACGGGCCGAACGCGATGTCGGACGGCCGGGTGATCGAGTTCTTCGGCTCGACGGGGCAGTTCCTGAGCATCATTCCGGGGCGGTTCCCGGCGCCGAGTTCGTATGTGCTGCGGTGCCAGTTCCTGAGCCCGTGCGGGAACGCGACGAGCGAAACGGTGACGATGTCGCTTTGCCCTGCGGACTTCAACTGCGATCAGTTCGTGGACTTCTTTGACTATGACGCGTTCGTCGCGTGCTTTGAGGGCGGGGATTGCCCGAACTTCAACCCGCTTTCGGCGGACACGAACGGGGATGAGTTCGTGGACTTCTTCGACTACGACGCGTTTGTTGAGCTTTTCGAGACCGGCTGCTGAGCCGGGAAGAAGCGGCGACGGCGCCGCGGCTGACAAGCCCCTCCAACGTTGGACATCGCACGTTCAACGTCGCAACCCCGCGTGAAAGCGCGGGGTTGTTTCTTTTTGCGGGTCAACGGGGAGATCGCGTGAGATGAAGCTCTCTTCATCCTGGCGTGGGCGTCGTCCGAAGGGCAGATCCCTGGAGTTTTGGACCCTGGGCGGGGGTTTGGGCGGGTTCGAAAGATGTTTGACGGTCCGTCAGGAATCTGTACACTGGCATTCCGGCCCCGGAGGGTTTTTTGTCGTCGGCGGGGCTGATTGTGATGAACAGGAGGAACCCATGAGCAGCGTTTCGAAGAGCGTCGAGAGTTTGGTCTCGGTGTCGGCAGCGCGGTCGATCGTGCGTTCCGTCGGGCTTGCATTGGGCGTGGCGGCCGTCGCGGCTTCGAGCGCTTCGGCGGAGGATGGCCGGGCGTGGGTCGCGCACACGAATGAGCACGGGGCGTGGGTGACGCCGGCGAGCGGGCCGTGGAACCCGGACTCTCCGTTCACGGGCCGAGGTGTGTTGTGGACGTACGACAACGCGTTCCTGGCGATCCCGAACGCGGTGTCGTTTGCGCCGACGGCGGGGCTGCTGTGGGTGGGTCAGACGTTGAACAACGAGGTGCTCCAGAATTTCGCGGTTCCGGGCGACGGGACGGTGAACGACTCGTATCCGGCGGTCGCGAACAGCGCGGCGGCGGTTTCGGCTTCGGCGGGCGCGGACCTGGCGGTGATGGCGGACGGGGAGGAGTACACGGGTCCGTTTACGGTGCGTGCGTACACCTCGGCGGGGCCGACGTGGACGTTTGACTTCCCTGCGCCGTACGTCGTGGGGAACAACAAGTCGGTGAAGGTGTCGCGGGACGGGAGCACGATCGCGGTGGGCGGGGCGTACTACGACCCGAACCAGCAGCGTGTCTTCGCGCGGGTGTACATCTTCAACGCGGACGGAACGGTGCGTTCGCAGTGGGACGGGAACGGAGGCGTGGGCGGCGTGGACCTGTCGGATGACGGGTCGGTGTGCCTGATCACCAACGACAGCAACGGGCAGGTGCTGAACACGGCGACTGGGGCGGTGACGTTCACGGCGTCGGGCTCGGGCGGGGGCGCGAGCTTCCAGATCTCGGGGAACGGGAAGACGATCGTGCTGGGCGGGTTCAACCTGACGGTGTACACCGAGAGCGGCGGGTCGTGGGCGCCGGTGATCAACTTCACGGACCGGACGCAGTGGTTCGGGTGGGGCTCGGCGGTGTCGCGCGACGGGAACACGGTGGTGGCGATCACGCACGATTACGGCAATGGGTACCTCGACACGCGGACGCGGTCGTGGGACGTGCCGAGCCGGACGCTTCTGGGGACGTATCACACGATCGGGAGCGGGGGCTTCCAGGATGCGGCTTCGGGCGCGGCGATTTCGGACGACGGGTCGAGGTTCGTGGTGTCGTCGTGGGGGACGCAGAACAACGACCACCCCGAGGTGATGATCTTTGACCGGAGCGTGAACCTGATCGGCGAGGTGGATACGCGTGGGTCAGTGTTCACGCTTGCGATGACGCCGGACGGGCGGTATGTGTCATCGGGGAACAAGGGCGGGCATGCGAACTCGTTCGGCAACGGGGGCGATGTCACGCTTTTCGAGGTTCCGGGCGGATGCCCTGCGGACTTCAACGGGGACCAGTTCATCGACTTCTTTGATTACGCGGACTATGTGGCGTGCTTTGAGGGCGCGGGGTGTCCGGACGGGACGACGGCGGACTTCAACGGCGATGCGTTCGTCGACTTCTTCGACTACGCGGATTTCGTGACGGCGTTTGAGACGGGCTGCTGAGCCCGGCTTGTTGAGTGAACACGAGGTCCGGCTGCGAGAGCGGCCGGACCTTTTTGCTTGGCGGGGCTCGTCGGCGCGGGGCGTGGCGAGGGGGCGATGTTGACTTCATCATGCGGGCTTCATTGCGGGCGCGTCTCGCGGCACCACACCACTCATGCCGGAACACCGGACGGGCGCGAGAGCCCGCGGGGTTCGCGGCGGAAGTCTCATTCACCGGCACAAGGAAACCGCATCATGCTTCGCTGGGCTCTGACATTTCTGATCGTCGCGTTGGTCGCCGCGGTTCTGGGGTTTGGCGGGCTGGCGGGCCTGTCGGCCGACATCGCCAAGATCCTGTTCCTGGTGTTCGTCGTGCTTTTCCTGATCAGCACGGTGGCGCATCTGGTGAGCGGTCGCAACCCGCCGGTGCCGCCGGTCTGAATCTCTCGGGTTGGTTTGCCTTTGACCGGGCGCGATGGTTCGCGTCCGGCTTCGTGGTTCATTCCGTGTGAAAGGTGTCGTTCATGATTCGTCGCATCGCTCGTTCGTTGGTCGGTCTCGCGTTGGTCGCCGTGGTCGTGTTGATCCAGGTCGGGTGCAACACGGTCGAGGGAGCCGGCGAGGATATTGAGAAGGCCGGTGAGGGGATTCAGCGGGCGGCCGACTGAGCCTGACCGCCGCGGGCAGGGAGGGATTGCACATGCGGGACGGATTCAGAGGCATTCTGGCGGGGCTAGGAGCGTGGAAGCTCGGGGGCGGGTGCTTTTCCACGATTCTGATCTTCATTCTGCTGTACTGGCTTTTGGGCAAGGTCTGACGGATCGCGGTGACCTGCTGCGTGACGGTTTCCCCGTCGCCGAAGCGGGGAGCCACAGCATTCCGGTGATTGGAGCGGCCTGCGGAGACGCGGGCCGCTTTTGCTTTTGCGAGCGGGAGGTGCGGGAGGGCCCGGCCGCTAGGATTGGGCCATGACGCAAGCTTCTTCTCGCCGCATGGTGATCACCGCCGGACCGACGCACGAGCCGATCGACGCGGTGCGGTTCCTGGGGAATCGGTCGTCGGGTCGGATGGGGGTGGCGTTGGCGGATGCGGCGGCGATGGATGGGTGGGACGTAACGCTTTTGCTCGGGCCGGTGGCGGTTGCGCCCAAGGATGGACGGGTGAAGGTTCGGCGGTTCATGACGTGCGAGAATCTGCGGGGGCTCTTGGCGGAAGAGGTGGGCGGGGCGGATGTGCTGGTAATGGCGGCGGCGGTGGCGGACTACCGGCCCAAGCCGAACCCGGCGATGAGCGGGGGGAAGTTCCGCCGGACCAGCGAGGCGATGACGCTTGAGCTTGAGCCGACGCCGGACCTGCTGGCGGAGGTCGCGGGTCGGAAGAAGGTGGGGCAGATGTTCGTGGGGTTCGCGCTTGAGCCGCGCGAAGAGATGATCGCTTCGGCGGAGTCGAAGCTGGTGCGGAAGAAGGTGGACATGGTCGTGGCGAACCCGCTTGAGACGATGGACAGCCCGAACGTGGAAGCGGTGATTCTGGGGGCCGACGGCTCGCGGGTGGGAACGCCGGGGATGATGAGCAAAGCGGATTTCGCTCCGTGGTTGATGAAACTGATCGGCGAAAGGGCTTCGCGGGGTCGGGCGTGATCGGGTAGGCTGGGGGTGGACATGCTTACAACGAACATCATCTTGTACGGGACGCTGGCGCTGTGTGCGCTGGTCACGGTGTGGATCGTGAAGCGGTACGACTTGTACGACCACGAGCCGTGGTGGCTTTTGATTCTGGCGACGCTGCTGGGGGCCGGGGGGATGAACCTGGCGGGGCGGGTGCAGGGGCTTTTCATCGCGAGGGCGATTGACAAGCACGGGGAAGCGACGGATCTGTATCAGGCGTTTCTGGCGGGGACGGTGGAGGAGGGGTTCAAGTTTCTGGCGGTGGTGGTGATCGCGATCGCGTTTGGCTGGATGGGGAAGCGGTGGTTCAATGAGCCGCTGGATGGCGTGGTGCTGGGGTCGTTCGCGGGGCTTGGGGCGGCGCTGGAGGAGTCGGTGCACGTGCTGGGCCAGTCGGAGCCGAGCGTGTTTCTGCCGCCGCAGGAGCCGATCCGGCTGGCGGGGCATTTGGTGATGGGCGGGATCACGTGCTTTGGGCTTGGGCTTTTCACGATGCCGGGGAAGCGGAAGTGGCACGTGGTGTGGGCGGTGCCGGTGTGTTACGTGCTGGGGTCGGCGATGCACATGGCGTGGGATGTGGTGGCGTTCGCGGCGGCGCAGCGGGTGAATTCGGACCGGGAGCTTCTGTGGTGGCAGACGTGGGTGCCGGTGGCGCTGATGCTGGTGGGGCTTTTCTTCTATCGGGTCATGGTGGGCTGGGCGGCGTCCTTGACGCGGTTTGTGCTTCAGGTGTGCGATGTGAGGACGAAGGTTTGTCCGCCGGCGCGGGAGATGTGAGGATGAGGGGGTGACAAGGTGAAGGGGTGACAAGGTGAAAGACGGCAAGCCGTGGCATTGATCACCGGTTCCTCCGGTGACACCCAGGTTCGGAGAACGCGGGGCTGGGACGAGTGCATGGAGAAACCCGCCC
>JBIKTT010000226.1:0-4794 GCA_044347925.1 Phycisphaerales bacterium | reverse complement strand
TGCCTGAGAGGCGACCCGACGGGACCGTGCCGCTCGCGAGGTCGCTGGCACCGAGGTTGGTGAGGCCGGCGCCGCTTCCGAAGAAGTCGCCGCGGAAGGAATTGAAATCGCTAGTGAATTGCACCACTTCGCTATACGCGCCCGAGAGGCGGGCCGACGGGAGCGTGCCGGAGGCGAGGTTGCTGGCGCTGAGGGACGTGAGGCTGGCACCGTTGCCGATGAAGTTGCCGTGGAAGATGCTTGCCGAACTGAGGAAGAGCACGTCGCCGTTGTACGTCCCCGACAGGGCTCCGACCGGGAGCGTGCCCGTCAGGTTCGCCGCGTTCTGGTAGTACGCGGCGGATTGGCCGTTGAGTTGCGTGGCGTTGGTCGCCGTGGTCGCGTTGGTGGCCGTGGTGGCGGTGGTCGCGGTGTCGGCCGTCATGGCAAACGACGCGACGGGAGCAGCGGTGATCGACTGCCTGGGCGAGAGCGATTCCCAGCCCGAGGGGTCGCTGCAATCAAGCCCCATGTCGGGCCTGACGTCCACTTCGAGGTGCCTGGCGTCGGCGCCGAACGCTCCAAAGTCGAGGACGACCGTGAACTGCCCGTCGGTCACCATCACGTTATCAGCGCACAGCGCGGGCCCCATCTGGACCCCACCGGACGCCGCGTCGTAGAGCCTGAACTGGAGGTCGAAGGTACCGTTGACGAGCGCGGAGGACGCTCGGAGTTGCCCTTGGAAGGTAAACGAGGTACTGATGGGGTCCGCGAAGGCAGCAGACGCGAAGGCAAGGCCGGCCAAGCCGGCAAGGACAGCGGGTGATCGCAGCTTTGCGAAGCCGGAGGTGTGGTTGCGGACGGAAGAGGCCGACGGGTGAAGGTTCTTTGACATGGGTGCTCCTCGTGAACGCTCGCCCGACCGGGCGGCAGCGCCGACCTCTCGCCGGCAGACTGATCACGAGAATCACGTGGCAACCCCCTGACAGAAGTTTCGCTTTCCGATCACGCACGAGCCCGCGACGGCTTCCAGCCCCCGTGGCTGCGACGTCATCCACGCCCCCTTGGACCCGATCACCTCAGACGACCAGCGATCTCTCCCGACTGAAACACGAACAGTTCAATGAGCGTCCGGCTCGTTCCATTTCGAAGTGGGCAACCGTCCCGACAAGGTCCGGGCGGTGTCCAGTCCACTGATCCCGCCCGCGTGACAGGGTTGAATCTCCTGCTCGATCGTCGCTTTGGATCGGGCCTTCTTCATCCGCTTCAGCGGTTCTCGCGCTCGGGTGCCACCATCCCTCCGCTTCTGAGGGTGGCGGATGGACGTCGGACCGTTCTGTCGCTCAAGAGCCCACCCGAGGCGTTGTCTAGGGGTGGTCGCGTCCCCGAATCGTCCCACGCCCCGCAACTCGCACTTCGTTCACCAGCCCGTTGAGAATGGAACTCATCCCCGGTATCTTGCCGACTGCGGCCCCTCTCCGCAATCCCCGATCCCAGCCCCAACCCCCGGACGGAATACTTGGACACTGCTGGCGACACGCTCCAATGCCCGATTTCAAGCTCCGGACGGGGGTTTTGGTGGGGTTTGGATCGCCAATGTCGTGTTAACCAGTCATTTTCAGGCATTGGCGATTCCCAAGGCGAGAGAACCCGTTCGAAACGGTCCCGGAGAGGGAGCTTCGAAAGGCCCGGGTCGCGAGACCCGGGCCTGTTCGTTGACAGGAGCAGTCGTACGGCACCGGGCGTCCCGATTCGCGGCCCGCGCGGGCGCGGGTGCGGCCCCGACGCTCATCCACTCCCGACCGGGCGGCCCGCGATCTTCGGCAAATCGACCCGCGGGTATGCCGTGTGGCTCACTTGGGCTCGTTCAAACCCGCCGATCGGTCGTGGTCGCTACTTGGGCTCTTTGGCTTTCACAAGTGCGTCTGCGAAGGCTTTCCCGATCGGAGCCATGATCCTCGCCGCTCCGAGGTAGTGGTAGCCGCCGTTGGAGACTCCAGTCCGAAGCCGGCGGAGTTCGTCCGGCGTGAACTGGGCCTCGATCTCTTTCTGGCGGGACTTTTGCTTGTCTTCTTCCGACATCCCCGGCGTCCGGTTAAACTGAGCTTCCAGTGTGTCGTTCAGCCGGTCCATCCGCTGTTGGAGCATCTCGAGGTCGTCAGCCCAGAACGGAGCCGTCTCCACAACGAGGACGTTCCCCTTGAACTCTTCGAGGGCCGACGGCTTCCGCTGGGCGGCGCGGAAGTGCATCATCGGAGCATCCTTCTCGCCCCGCATGCCGTCGATGCCCATGACGCCGATGACGAACGGCAGTTTCGGAGCCGACAGGTCCTTGCGAACATCGCGGACGAGATGGCCGAGCAGGTCGGCGTAGAGGTCGTAGCCGCCGGGCTTGTCCTGATTGGGGTACACCCCGCCGTCGACGTAGTCATTGAACCCCTGGAACCAGACGAACCCGGCAAGCTCGTACCCCTGCTTCTCGTCGTAGTCGGGCACCACTCGCTTGATGTCCTTGAGCACCTTCCGCACGTGGGCGATCATCTCGCGGTAGTACACGCCGGTGGCGGCGGTCTTGTCCTCGAAGAACTTGGGCCGATCCTCGGCTTTCGGAATGCCGTGGGCGCCATCGGGGTGCTTGTCCCAAAGCTCCTGGGTTTCCTTGGCAAGGACGTAGGGCCCGGCGCTCGGGGGGCGGAAATCGGTGTGCAGACTCCGTCCGCCCCACGCGGTCTTGATGATCAGGATCGGTGCATCGACGGCTTTCTCCATGAAAATGCCGAACGTGAACTCGGGCCCGATCTTGTCTTCGGGAGCGCCAAATCCAGCGGTCAGCTTGCCCTTTGCTTCCGTCAAGTCTGTGTAAGCGTCGCCGAGGCAGCCGACCGAGGAGATCCACACCCGCTCGCAGACGCGCGGCTTGCCGTCCGGCCCGCGCATCTCCTTGAGCAGCGGAGCGGTCTTGGGGTCCCCGGCCATCGAGTCGAACGTCGAGATGGCGGCGTGCCCCTGCATGTTCGACTGGCCGGCCAGGATGTACACCTTGAGCGGCTTGGCCGCGGAGACGGGCTTGCTCACTGGCGGGGGAGCGGCCCGCTTCTCCCGGCCGGTCATCACCAGGCCGCGCTTGGGAATCGTCAGGATGAACGCCGTCACGGACGACGCCGTCATGCGAGAGTCCGAGCCGTACCCGGCGTTGTCGCGGTTGGGCTGGTAGTAAAAGCTCCCATCCGTGCAGTGGGCCATCGTGAACCACCAGCGGTTCGCGTCCATGACCTTGCGGAAGCTCTCGGCATCGATGCTCGCCCCGAGCGCCGCATAGCCCATGCCCATCGCGGGTGAGCCGTGGGTGTCGGGGAAACTCTGCGGGTGCTTGCCGATCACCCGAGCGTGGAGCAGCGCTCGCTCAAGATACGTGGCGCCTTCGTGGGGTGAGAGGAAGTGCGCGATCGCCGCGGCGCCCGTCCGGCCCATATCGGCCCAGTTGTCCGGCCCCCCACCCCTGCTATCGCCGTACCAGACATAACCGTTCTCGCCCGTGCCGCGTTTGATGAACCCGTACGCGGCGTCATGATTCGCGCGATCGATCTTGATCCCGCAGCGGTGCATCAGCGAGTACGCCAGCGCCCCCTGGCCGGTGATCATCGTGATCGGCCCGTAGCCCTCAAAGCCCGGGTTGTGCCCCCAGCCACCGTGCGCATCCATGGGCCCCTTCGGAAAGCTGTCCGGGTGCGACTCCTTGGCTTTCGGGTTGATCTGCGACATCCGGAGGTACTGGCTCTTCGCGATGAGGTCGTGGACCTTCTGCAACTCCGGGAGCACCCACTTCTCGCCGGTCGCAAGGTGGTACTCGCTGAGCACGATCGCCGCGCTCATGTGGTACCAGTTCTTCAGTCCGATGTCATCGCTATTGATCACGGCGACGTGATGCTTGACGTTCCGGTCGACGGCCGGCCGGTACTTCGCTTCGCCGCTGGCAAGCAGAGCCAGCGTCGCGAACGTGTTGTGCACCGGGTCGCCAAAGGAGCCGTCCTTCTGCTGATGAACCACGAGGTACTCAAGCAACTCGCTCAGGATCAGGTCCGACTTGCGGCAACCTTGCGGGAACGTCGGGGCGTACGTTCCGTACTTGGTCCCGACATCGAGGCTGACCTCGATGACCTTTTCACCACGCCGGAGCGTGAGCGCGAGCTTTCCTCCCTTGTCGGCACTCTGGCACGCTTCGAGCACGCCGGCAAGCTCAGAGATCGGACCGTCGGCTCCGAACACCGCTTCACCGTAGCCGTTGCGGTGATTCTCTTTGAATCGCTCGCCGCCCGCACCGATGATGAGGTCGCCGACCTTGACCTGACCATCCGCGGGCGACTTGGGGAAGACGTGCTTGATCAGCAGGGCTTTGGGCTCTTCCGGCACAAGCTGTGCCCGAAGCCCGGTGATGCCGAGGTTGTAGAACCAGCCGGGCACTTCCGCGTCCGGCCCCGAGTCGGCCACCTGGCTCCACGGGCGCTGCTCGCTGTAATCCACCTGCGCGTGCAGCGGCCATGCCAGAGATAGGACCAGGAGACACGCAAGTCGGAACACGCACAGATTCGATCTCATCGTCTGGTACTCCTCGCGGGTCGCCGGTGATTGCCGAGCCCGGACGGCGCGTCGTCGCGGACCGAACTCAGCACGGCGTCAGTATCGGGACTTTTTGCGGCAAAAGCAACCGGCCCCCGACCGATGTGGACCGCCGTGGCGGGTCACCCGGGGATCATCGCACCTGCGGTGGTGCCCCGATCCGGCCCAGAAGCCATGCATAACCAGCCGAATCGGTCG
>JBIKTT010000225.1:0-4795 GCA_044347925.1 Phycisphaerales bacterium | reverse complement strand
ACTTGCCGCGGCCGCGGCCTGGTCCAGAAGCCCGACAGCGTCGCCAGCGAGTCCCTCCGCGAACTCGCCGCCATCCTCGATTACGAGCGCATCGGAAAGGTCGAGATGGTCGTCGCCCCGCGCGTTGCCGGCGAGCTCCTCTCCAACAAGCGGCGTCTCCTCGGCCGCATCGAACGCGAAAGCGGCAAGCACGTGGATGTGCGCGTAAGCGAGGACATTCCGCCCGACCGCATCAGCTTCTACGCCTACGACCCCGGCGGCGCCGACATCGATCTTGAACGCCTCCCCGCGCCCAAGAAGCCCACCGACCTCAAGGTCTGGGAGATCACCGGCCCCGAAGAGGATGACGAATGGTCCGCAGACCCCGCTGCCGAGCGCTCCGCCGCCGAAGCCGCGGAAGCCGAAGCCGAACGGGCGATGGACCGCGAACCCTCCGACGCCGAGCCGCACCCCATCGAGATCGACGCCCCCGACGCCGACGACGGCACGCCCATCTCCGCCAACCTCGACGGTGAAGGCCGTCGACGCGGTCGGGGCCGCGGACGCGGCCGTGGCCGGGGCGGAAATCAGCGAAGCGGCGCTCAGCCCCCGCCCCCCAAACCCGCCGCCCCGCCGCCTCAGCCGCGCGCCGCGGCACCCGCGCCCGCTCCCGAAGCCGGGACGAGCGAAGCCGCGGCTCCCGCCGATGGACAGCCGCGAGAGGGCGAGCAAGGCGAGGGCGGCCGCCGTCGTCGCCGTCGTCGCCGCCGCGGTGGACGCGGTGGCGGAGCCGCCGGCGCGAACGGAGCCGCTCCCAACCAGGGTGCGGACGGCAGCGCCGGGACCGTTGACGGAAACAACCCGCCGCAAGGCGCTCCCGGTCAGCAACAGCATCACTCCGGCCACGCTCCGCGTCCCTCCGGGCCGCGCGGCGATGCCAATCCCAAAGCGATCGTCTCCTCGATGGGCGACCACGGGGATGAACCCGTCGCCGACTTCCCCGGCGAGGGCGTGTCCGAAGCCGAACCTGCGGAAGATGGCGGGTTCGACCAGTCCGACGAGGGATCCGCGGGCGATCAGCCTCAGGGCGAAGGCATGCCCGCACAGCCGGGCGAAGGGCAGCCCGGTGAGGGCGGCCGACGCCGTCGTCGCCGTCGCCGCCGCGGGCGCGGTGGTGGTGGGGGCGGTGCAAGCGGGAATGGTCCCGGTGCGGCTCCGGCGAGCGGTCTGCCGGACTCTGTAGCTGAAGCTTCGACGCCCAAGCCCGTGACCCCGCCCCGCGGGGATGAACGACGCGAGAACAACCAGCCGCCCCGCGACGGCCCCCGCGAAGGTGGTCGTGAAGGCGGACGTGAAGGCGGGCGAGACGGGGGCCGTGGAGGTCGCCGCCGCGGACGCGGTGGAGGCGATCGCGGACGCGATTCCGGACCGGGCGGTCAGACAAGCGGCGCGCCCAAGCCGCCGCCCCCCCCGGCGCCGGCTCCCGAGCCGGCCAAGCCGGCGATCCGCCCCCTCTACCACAACCGCCGCAAATTGACGCCGGCCGAAATGAACAAGCGTCCCAAGCCGGAGTAATCTACAACACGGGCCCGCGCGACAGCGCGGACCCTTGTTTCCGCCGCGGCGGGCTCCTTCCTATCCCGCTCGCTTCCCCGATGGTCCTTCATGCCCGACACGACGCGACAACGCGATGAAGCCCGAGAACCCGTGCGCGTCATCGTGCTCGGGTCTACCGGCTCGATCGGGACCCAGACGCTTGAGACCATCGCTCATCTCAACCAGCTTCACGGTTGTGGAAAGCACCCGCGCTCGTACCGCATCGTCGGCCTGGCCGCCGGCGCCAACGCGGACCTCGTCGCGTCGCAAGCGTCGCAGTTCGGCGTTGGCGCGGTTGCGGTGGCTTCGGGCGCGGGTTCGGCGGGGATGCTCCGCGGCCCCGACGCCGCGGAACGGCTGATCCGCGAGACGCCGTGCGATTTGGTGGTCGCGGCGATCGTCGGATCGGCGGGTTTGGCTCCGACGCTTGCCGCGATCGAAGCCGGGCGTGATATCGCGCTTGCGAACAAGGAAACGCTCGTCGCGGCCGGAGAGCTTGCGGTCTCGGCCGCACGGCGGTCGGGGTCCAGGCTGTTCCCGGTCGACAGTGAGCATTCGGGAGCCTGGCAAGCGATCGGTCTGGAGCGGTGTCCGCCGTTTGACGCACCCGCCAGTGTTCGCCGGCTGGTGCTGACCGCTTCCGGCGGACCGTTCCGCGAGAAGCCCATCGAATCGCTTCGCACGATGCCCGTCGCGGAAGCCCTGCGGCACCCCACGTGGCGCATGGGTCCCAAGGTGACCATCGATTCGGCTTCGTTGATGAACAAAGCCCTGGAGATCATCGAGGCGAGCTGGCTTTTCGGCCTGCCCGCCGACCGCCTTGGCGCCGTGGTTCATCCGCAGTCTGTCGTGCACGCGTGGGTCGAGCACGACGACGGAAGCGTGGTTGCCCAGATGGGCGCGGCGGACATGCGGGTGCCGATCCAGGTCGCTTTGTCGTGGCCCGACCGTTCGAGCGGCGTGGGGCGCAAGCTGGACCTCCTCTCGATGGGCTCGCTCACGTTCGAACCCGTGGATCCGCGCCGTTATCCGGCGTTCGGCCTCGCTCAGGAGACGCTCCGCCTCGGCGGCACCGCCGGCGCGATCCTGAACGCCGCCAACGAGGAAGCCGTCGGCGCGTACCTCGCCGGCAACTGCTGCTTCGGAGAGATCCCCGAGTTCGTCGCCCGAGCGATGGCCGAGGTCGGGGTCAGCCCGCTTGGATCACTCGACGACGTGCGCCGCGCCGAAACCGAAGCCAGGAAGTCCGTCCGGCATTCCTTGAACCGATCACCCGCGGCTTCGCGGCTGGAGTCACGCTGACATGGCCGATCACCCCGCTATCGCCGCGGCACGCAAGCTCCTCTCCGAGGGCGCGGCCGCCAAAGCCATCGAAACGCTCCGCTTCGCGCTCCGCCGCTCGCCTCAGGATCCCGAGCTCAATTACAACTCGGCGGGGGTGCTCCTCCAAGCGGGAAGACCCGCCGAAGCCGAGTTCTTCGCCGAGCGGGCGGTGACCCTGCTCCCGTCGCGAGGGCTCTACCACGGCCTGCTCGGCGAGGTCTATGCGCACCTCGCCAAGTTTCCGCAAGCCGAGAAATGCTTCGTCAAAGCCATCGCTCTTGACCCCAAGCTCTACTCTTCGCGGCAGAATCTCGCCAATATCCGTCTCATGGCGTTCGACTACGAGGACGCCGAGCGTCTCCTTCGCGAAGCATGGGCCCTTCGTCCGGAACTGGTCGAAGCCCCCGTCAACCTCGCGAACATCCTCGTCGAAACCGCACGTGCCGCCGAAGCTCGACGCATCGCCGAAGCGTGCGCGGACCAGCACGCGTATCACCCGTTCGTCATCGCGTGTCTCGCCAATCTGCTGAACTACACCCACGGCGTCCGCCGCGAAGAGGTCACGGCGGTCCACGCACGATTCGGCGAACTCATGACCCAGGCCGTGCCGCCCCTCCCGCCGCCTCCGAACGCCAAGGACCCCGGCCGCAAGCTCCGTGTCGGCTTCATCTCCGCCGACTTCAAGCAACATTCGGTCGCGTATTTCATCGAGCCCGTCCTGCGACACCTGCCCCGCGACCGCGTCCAGGTCGTCGGGCTCTCGCGTGTTTTCAAAGCCGACTGGATGACGCCCGTTCTCAAGTCGCTTTGCGACGAGTGGATTGATCTCAACCTCGACACCGACCGCGAGGTCGGTCTCCGCATCCGCGAAGCACGCATCGACGTGGCGATCGAGCTTTCGGGCCTCACGCAGGGCAACAGCCTGGGAGCGATGACCCTCAGGCCCGCGCCGGTCCAGTTCTCCTACCTCGGCTATCCGAACACCACCGGCATCCCCGCCATCAGCGGGCGCCTCGTCGATTCGATCACCGATCCGGTGAGCGAGCCCCCGCTCGTGCCCGGCGAGACGAGCTACCGCATCGATCCGATCTTTCTCTGCTACCGGTCCGCCTCCCAGATCCGCGGCGAACCCTGGCCCGACGAAGCGCCGCCACGCGAGCCCGGTCCGCTCACCTTCGCCTCCTTCAACGTCATCTCCAAGTTCAACGACGCCGTCGCCGATGCGTGGGCAAAGCTCCTCCTGGCGGTCCCGGAAGCCAAGCTGATCCTCAAAGCCCGCTCGCTCGGCGGCGCGTCCGTCCGCCAGCGGATTCTCGGCGCCTTCTCCGCTCGGAACGTCGATCCCGCCCGGATCGAGTTGCTCGCTCACATCCCGTCGCAGGAGGAGCACCTCGCTCTGTACCGACGGGTCGACGTCGCGATCGATCCGTTCCCGTACGTCGGCACGACCACGACCTGCGAAGCTCTCACCATGGGCGTGCCCGTCGTGACCCTGCACGGCTCCGCGCACGCGGGACGCGTCGGCGCTTCGATTCTCTCCTGTGTCGGCCTTCGGGACTGCATCGCGCGGTCGACCGACGAATACGTCCGGATCGCTTCCACGCTCATCCGCGACCGCGAGCGTCTGACTCGCCTTCGCCGCACGCTCCGCGCCGATTTCGCAAGATCGCCCCTGGGCGACGGCCCGGCGATGGGTGAGCGGATGGAGCGAGCGATCCGTGCCGCGTGGACCGCGTGGTGCCGGACGACCTCGTAGAGTGCTTCTCGCGGCAAGCGTCGCGAGGAGGATCTCGAACATGCCGACATTCCCGGGCCCGTTCAATCCCGAAGCTCTGGGTGATCATCGCGCCGTGATCGACGCGCTGAACTCGACCGGCTACAACCGCGAGGCGCTCGT
>JBIKTT010000224.1:0-4840 GCA_044347925.1 Phycisphaerales bacterium | reverse complement strand
GGTCCGACGGCGGCTTGAAGAGCTCGACGGAGTTGTCGAGATAGACGATGGAGCCGCGTTCGTCGTGGGTGCGAGCGATCTCGTCGACGTTGCCCCACAGGCCGTCGATGTAGGTCTCGTTGTAGAAGCGTGTGCTTTCCTCGACGAAGAGGGGGAGACCGCGCATGGGGACCAGGTCGGGGACGCGGGCGACGGGGAGGCGGTTGCCGCCGAAAGCCAGCGGCGGGGTGAGGTACCCGGCGCGGATGGTGAGATTGATGTCCGCGCCCTCGGCCATGTTGGTCATGGTGTAGTCAAAGAGCACGCCGGTGTCGCTGTTCCAGATGTTCTTGGACGTCTGGAAGTTGGTGCGGTTGCGCTTGTTCGTCGGGCATTCGCCCATCTTCTGCGCGTTGCCGCCGTACTCGAAGAGCCAGCCCGGCCGGTCGAGGTTGGGGTTGTTGCGTTCGGCGGGGTTGTCGCTTTCGCGGCGGGCCCACCAGGCGACACCGCGGGGCCAAGCGGCCGAGCCCGGGGCGAATCGCGTGCCATTGGCCTGCCGCGGGCCGGCGATCCAAACCTGCTGCTTGTAGTCGCCAGCGTACAGGATGGCGGCCTGCCCGATGCCGCGGATGTTGGTCTGGCAGATCGTGGTGCGGGCGACCTCGCGTGCTTTGCCCAGCGCGGGCAGGAGCAGGCCGATGAGCAGCGCGATGATCGCGATGACCACCAGAAGTTCGATGAGAGTAAAGGCGCGTTGTTTCATCGTTCCACTTTCCTCAAGAAAGCCGCGAGCGGCGTTACTTCGGGTTGTTGATCCAGCCGAATCCCTGAATGACGTTGAATCGCCAGTCGTTGTCCGAAATCGAGACCCACCGCGACCCCGCCGTCGCATAGAGATCCAGACACTCAAACTCCGTCGTGCGGTCCACGATTTGTTCCTTGCCGTCGTTCCAGCCCGGGAAGAGCGAAGCCGACCCGTCGACGTAGCCCACGTGCCCCGAGCGGTTGTGGCGGGACGCGACCTGGTCCTCGTTGCCGAACATCCCGTCGCGGAACTGCTGGTTGTACCGGAAGCTTGATTCCTCGAAGAAAAGCGGGACCGAGGGGAGCAGCGTGAGGGTCTGGGCCTGCGCCGTGCTCAGGATCCGCGCGGCGTTGTTGGACGCGGGGGGCAGGAAGCCCACCTGGATCGAGCTTCCGAGGCGGAACCCTTCCACCTCGTCGAGCATCGTGAAGTCGAACTCCACACCGGTCGTGCCGCCCCAGAGGTTGTTGTACTCGGTGGTCGTCGGCACGGCCCGCTTGTTCGTCGGGCATTCGACGATCTTGTGGGCGTTCTGCACATAGGTGAAGAGGAAACCCGGCTTGCGGTCGCGGGTGGCGCGATCAACGAGCTGGGCCCAGTACGCGACGTCCGTCGGAGGCGGGTCACCCGGTCGCTGGTTCGGAGGCGTGGGCCAGTTGCGGCGGCCGTTGGGCCACGTAAGCCGGTCGGAGACGGGCCAGAACTGCTCCTTGTGGTCCTGAGCGTAGAGGTACGCGGCGGTCACGATCTGCTTGACGTGGATCTGGCACTTGGCCTGCTGCGCCACCGCTCGCGCTTTCGAGAGCGCGGGGAGCAGCAAGCTGATGAGCAGGGCGACGATGGAAATCACCACCAGCAGCTCGATCAACGTAAAGGCGGAACGTCTCCGGTTGCGATCCATGCACGTTTTCCCAAGTCAACCCACTGCCCGAGACACCGGGACTCCCCACGGGGAGCATACAGGATCCACAGGGATGAGCAAGCAGATTCCCTCATGAAACATACTTCCACGGTGTGGGATCCCACATATTTTGGACGATGACTGGGCCGGTTGAGAGGCTGGCCGGGGCCGGACCCAATCGGAGGGGGTGGGAGCGGCTTCCGACGCCCCTTGGGCAGCCCTTCTACCCTCTTGGTCCCTTGCTTGAGAATGCCGTGCCCCATCCTTTCGGGACGACCTCCCACGACTTCGCCCGCGCGGCCGCGGGGCGGATCGTTGTCGATGGGCTGGGCGGGCAAGCGGGCGCTCTCGAAGCGTACCGGGCTCTGTTCAGAAACGGCGACGCATCCGGCATCCTTCAGGCCCTGCCGGGATTCGTGAAGCCCGAGACCCGGACCCTGCAGCGGGAACCAAGCCCGGAGGGCGAGGTCGTCAAGTTCACCCAGCGCGTCCCGGGCGCGACGGTCGGGACCGGCGACACCGCCCGCGTCTTTGACGACCTCTCGACCGAGAGCGTGCTGATCCCGATGATCGGCAAGCGGCAGGTGCGGACGTACACCCTGTGCGTCAGCTCTCAGGTGGGGTGCGCGATGGGCTGCGGGTTCTGCGAGACGGCCCAGATGGGCCTCATCCGCCACCTGACGCCCGAAGAAATCGTCGCGCAGTGGTACGCGGCGACCTTTGCCATCGGCCAGCGGCCCTCGAACATCGTGTTCATGGGGATGGGCGAGCCCATGGACAACATCGAGAATGTGATCAAAGCGATCGCGGTGCTCAAGGACCACAACGGCCCGAGCTTGCCGATCTCGAAGATCACGGTCTCGACGGTCGGCCGCGTGGACGGGATCAAGCGTCTGGGCGAACAGCTTCACCAGCCGGGGTGGCACCGCTTGAACCTCGCGGTGTCGCTGAACGCGCCGAACGACGCGATCCGGTCGGAGATCATGCCGATCAACCGCAAGTGGAACATGGCGGCCCTGCAGGAATCGCTGCTTGGGTTCCCGATCTATGGCGGGGGCAAGCTCTGCATCGAGTACGTGCTGATCCCTGGCGTGAACGACGGTTTCGAGCACGCCAAGCAGATCGCGGAGTTCATCGCGCCTCTGAACGCGCACTACGAGACGGCTCGCGGCGAACGCGAGGGCCGCTCGGTGCGGTGCATGGTGAACCTGATCCCGTACAACCCGCGTCGCAACTCGCCGTGGCCGGCGCCGACATGGGAATCGGTGGATCAGTTCATGTTCTGGCTGACGGACCAGGGGGTCTACACCAAGCGTCGGCGGACCAAGGGCCGCGACCTGATGGGCGCGTGCGGGCAGCTTGGAAGCGAAGAAATCCGGGGGCGGAAGCTTGTTTCGGTGAAGATCGAGGGCAAGTAAACGGCGGCCAGCCCCCCTACCCTTGCTTCGTGCCTATTCCTCGTGTTGCTATCGTCGGCCGACCCAACGTCGGCAAGTCCTCCATCATGAACATGATCGCGGGGGCGAAGGTCTCCATCGTCGATCCCACCCCGGGCGTGACGCGGGACCGCGTCTCCGCCATCGTTGTGCTTGACCCGCCCGTCAAGTTCAAGGGCGATCGCAACGACCGCGACGACAAGCCCAAGACTGTCGAGTTCGTCGACACCGGCGGGTTCGGCGCGTACACCGCCCCGGGCGAACGCTTTGACGAGGTCGGTGCCGACCTCCACACGCTCACCAACTCGATCGAGTTCCAGATCGCCGAAGCCGTCCACGGCGCGGACCTGGTCCTCTTCGTCCTCGACGCACAGTCCGGCGTGACCCCGCAGGACGAAGCCATCGCCAAGCTCCTCCGCGAGGGCAAGCTCGGGCCCCAGCACAAGCAGACGACCAAGAAGAACGTCCCCGAAGCCGACCCCGACGCCAAGGGCACCAAGAAGACGACCAAGAAAGCCGGCAAGAAAGTCGCCGGGTTCAAGATCCCGCCCATCCAGGTCGTCACCAACAAGACCGACGGACCCAAATGGGAAGCTCACGCGGCCGAAGCCGCCGGGCTCGGTTTCGGCGAGCCCATCGTCGTCTCCGCCAAGAACAACTACATGCGCCGCGAGTTCATGGACCGCATCTTCGACATGCTCCCGCCGCCCAGCAAGCATCTCGAAGCCCAGGCCGACCTCAAGATCGCCATCGTCGGCAAACGCAACGCCGGCAAGAGCACGCTCATCAACACCCTCGCGGGTGAGCCGCGCGTCATCGTCTCCGAAATCGCCGGCACCACCCGCGACGCCATCGACGTTCGCTTCGACATGGATCTGGGCACCGACGACGACGGCAAGCCGGTCCGCAAGAGCATCCTGGCGATCGACACCGCCGGCGTCCGCCGCGCCAAGAGCTTCCAGAGCATGGTCGAGCACTTCGCGTTCGACCGCGTGCAGCGGGCGATCGAGCGGGCCGACGTCGTCCTCCTCATGATCGACGCCACCGAGAAGGTGAGCCAGGTCGACGAGCAGGTCGCGATGCTCTGTCAGAAAGGCTACAAGCCGACGATCATCGTCGTGAGCAAGTGGGACCTGGCCGAGGGCAAGCCGAACAAGAAGGGCTTGCCCGTCGTGACCGGCGACTACGAGGACTACCTCCGCAAGGAGCTCGGCGGCCTCACGTACGCTCCGATCGCGTTCATCTCCGGCAAGAGCGGGCGGAACGTCAAGCAGACGCTCAAGCTCGCGATGGACCTCAAGGAACAGGCCGCGGAGCGTGTGACGACGGGCAAGCTGAACCGGATCGTGCGAAAGATCATGGAGAAGAGCGCCCCGACGGACACGAAGGGGACGCACGCGAAGGTGCTTTACGTCGCCCAGACGTGGCACAGCCCGCCCACGATCACGCTTGTCGTGAACCATCCGGAGCTTTTCCGTCCGGGGTTCCTGCGGTTCCTGATGAACCGGTTCCGCGAGGAGCTTCCGTTCGTCGAGGTGCCGATGCGGATCGTCGTGCGAGCCCGCCGCCAGCGCGAGGACGACATTCCGATGGACCCCGAAGCGATGGTCGAGACCCGCGAGGGCGTCCAGCGCAAGAAGGGCAAGCACATGCACCTCGCGCCGGTCCCCGACAAGAACGCCGGCGTCTGGCAGAAGAAGATGGCCAAAGCCGGCG
>JBIKTT010000223.1:0-4841 GCA_044347925.1 Phycisphaerales bacterium | reverse complement strand
CCGCGCCGAGTGCCGCCTCGCGATCGAATCCACCAACGCGGCATACTCGCGAAGCGGGATCAGCGTCCGGCAGCGCCTGGTGTGGGCCGGGGAGGTCACGTACAACGAAGCGGGCAGCTTCGAGGATCACCTCAACCGCGTGACCGAGCCCGGCGATGGATTCTTCGACTGGATCAACGTCACCAAGGACCAGGTGAACGCGGACTTGTGCGCGATGTTCGTCGACGACTCGTCTTCCGGTGGACTCGGCTGGTGCGCCATCTCGTCCAACGCACGCGCGTACAGCATCACGCGATGGGATATCGCCGCTTCGCAGTTCGTCCACGCTCACGAGACGGGCCACAACCTCGGGTGCGCTCACGACCCCGACAACGTCGACTGCAATCCCGCGTCCTCGTACGGGTTGGGGCACCGGTTCTTCGGGAACGACAGCGTCCAATACCGCACGGTGATGTCCTACGCCCCCGGGACCCGGATCCAGAACTTCTCCAATCCCAACGTGAACTTCCAGGGTCAGCCCACCGGCCTCTCGACCCGCAACAACGCCCGCATCATCAACGAACGCGACACGATCATCGAGGATCTTCAGTTCACCCGCTGGGACATCTACGTCAATCTCACGTACAGCGGCACCGAGATCGGCACCTACGCCCTCCCGTACAACACCGTCTCCGAAGGGATCGGCTCCCTCGCGGTCGGCACCAACGCCGGCGAACTCCCAACCCTCTACATCCGCGCGGGCACCAGTTCGTACGTCGGCACCATCACCAAAGCCATGGAGATCAACGCCTGCAGCGGCGTGGTCAACATCGGCGGCAACCCCTGAGCGGGCCGAAGCCGTCAGATCGGGAACTCTCATGATCGCACGTGCAGCAATCATCTTGTCCGCTCCGCTTCTGGTCGCTGGTCACGCATGGGCCCAGGGCGTGCCGGATGCCGCGACGTTGCCCAGGGCTTTCTTTGCGGCCCCGATGCCGCAGGGCGCCGAGCCGCACCGCCAGAGCATCGTCTTTCAGCCCGCTTCCATCGACACGGCCATGCTCGCAACCCTGAGCGTCGGCGACTGGTTCGCGATCAACGTCTCGCCCGAGCGCACGTTCGTGGGCCTCGTGCGCGAGATGCGTCATCGCGGCGACGGTCGCTTCACGATCTCGGGCACGCTCGACGGGCTCGAAGAGACCACCTTCGTGATCGCCGTTCAGCACGAAGCCGTCGCGGGGACGTTCCAGTCGCCCACGACCGAAGAGCACTACAAGCTCAAATACACGGGCGAAGCCGGTGTTCACCTGGTCTGCCAGATCGACCCGTCCAAGTACGGCAAGTGCGCCGGTGCAATCCAGCCCCCGCCTCGCCCCGAGGGCGCCGCGTGGCTCAACCCCGTCGATGATCTCGACGAAGCCGTCGCCGCGCTCCCTCCGCCGCCCGACGGGGACGACCCCTTCGGCGATCGCGGCTCTTGCCCCACGCCGCAGACCATTTTCGACGGCATGGTCGCGTACTCCGACAACGTCCGCGTCGCCATGGGCGGCACCAACGCCGTTCTCGCCGAGATCGAGCTCACCCAGACCGTGACCAACGAGGTCTACGCCCGAAGCGGCGTCGCCGCACGCTACCGCGTCGTCTGGGTCGGCGAGGTCAACTACGCCCAGACCAGCGACGGAGACACCGACCTCTCCCAACTCGCGGACGGGAACGACGGCATCCTGGACAACCTCCACACCATCCGCGACAACGAGAACGCCGACTTCGTCACGCTCTGGGTCACCACCATCGGCGAAGGGCTTTGCGGCATCGCGTACTGCACGCCCGACGCGTCCGACGCCTTCAACGTCGTGGTGTGGGACTGCGCCGCCGACAACTTCAGCCATCCGCACGAGCTCGGCCACAACCAGGGGTGCGACCACAACGACGGCGACGGAACCCTCGGCTGCGGCGAGTACGACTACTCGCTCGGGTACCGGTTCTTCGGGACCGACAACCGCGGCTACCGCACCGTCATGGCGTACGACACCGAGCGGCCGACCTACACCCGCATCGGCTATTTCTCGACGCCGAATCGTTCGTTCATGGGTCGCACCGTCGGCACGGCCGACATCGACAACACCCGATCGATCAACAACACCCGCGCTCGATGCGAAGGGTTCCAGTTCAGCCGCGTCGAGGTCTACGTCGACTTCGGGTTCGGAGGTCTCCAGTTCGGCACCTTCAGCAACCCGTACTCCAACTTCCTCACCGCCGTCAACGTCAGCCGCCAGCCCGCTTCCTCCGCCCTTGTCGAGGACCAAGCCACCGTGTTCCTCAAGCCCGGCACCGGCTCTTTCAGCGGGACGGTGAACAAAGCCATGTGGCTTCGGGCCTGCGGCGGCACGGTCAACATCGGCGGCAACCCCTGAACACACCCCTGATCTCGGCCATGTTCCGAACGAGACCCGATCGCAAAAATCTCTGGCCAAACCAGTCCTCGTCTGTATACTCCGCGTAAGGATTCCTGCCATGAAGACCACCACCCTGCTCGCCCTCGCCGGTTCCTCTGCCCTCGCTTCGCTCGCGGCGGCTCAGCCCTTCGAGATCAGCTGGTACACGATCGACGGCGGCGGCGGGACGTCCACGGGCGGCACCTTCGCGGTGTCCGGCACGATCGGACAGCCCGACGCGGGCACGCTGACGGGTGGCACGTTCGAGGTCCGCGGCGGATTCTGGACCGGCGCGAGCTCCGGCACCCCCTCCTGCCCGGCGGACTTCAACGGCGATGATTTCGTCGACTTCTTCGACTACGCCGATTACGTGACGTGCTTCGAAGACGCGATCTGCCCCCCGGGCAAGACGGCGGACTTCAACGGCGACGACTTCGTCGATTTCTTCGACTACTCGGACTATGTCACGGCCTTCGAGACGGGCTGCTGATCCTTCCGAGTCGAAGCCCGACCGCGCAGGAACTGCACCACAACGCGGGCGGACCAAACGGTAAACTGGGTAAACCTGCGGACCAGCAAACCCTCGCCAAGCGTGGCGAACGGTGTTCTTGTGTAAAATTTCTTTCGTACGCGGCAACCCTCGTGGTTCATGGCGTCGAATGATGCTCTGCGTCGGAGGAGGTTCCCAGAATGAGTGCACATACGTTGATTCGCGCCGTGGCCGGTTCCCTGGTCGCTCTCGCAGCTGCGGCTCCCGCCATGGCTCAGGTGACGTTCGTCCAGAAGGTGGCGTCGTATTCCCGCCCCATCTTCGTGACGGCTCCCGAGGGGGATTTCAGCCGCATCTTCGTGATCGAGCAGTTCGCGACCGGCCCCGTCGGCCGGATCAAGATCTTCCGCCCGGGCAACAGCACGAGCAGCGACTTCTTGGTGCTCTCGGGGATTTCCAACGGCGATGAGCAGGGCCTGCTCGGCCTGGCTTTCCACCCCGACTACGCCACCAACCGCAAGTTCTACATCAACTTCACCAACACCTCCGGCACGACCGTGATCCGCGAGTACACGACCCTCGCGAACAACCCCGACGCGGCCGACACGGCCAGCGCGCGGACGATCCTGACGATCGCCCAGCCCCAGGCCAACCACAACGGCGGCTGGATCGGCTTCGGCCCCGACGGCATGCTCTACATCGCTTCGGGCGATGGCGGCGGCGCCAACGACGAGGGCTCGGGCCACACCACCGGCACCGGCAACGCCCAGGACATCACGAGCAACCTGCTCGGCAAGATGCTCCGCATCGACGTCAACGGAGACGACTTCCCCGCCGACGCGAACCGCAACTACCGGATCCCCGCGGGCAACCCGTTCGTCGGCGTCACCGGCGATGATGAGATCTGGTCCTACGGCCTCCGCAACCCCTGGCGCAACAGCTTTGACCGCCTGACCAACGACCTCTGGATCGCCGACGTCGGCCAGAACGTCTGGGAGGAGATCAACCGTGAGCCCGCCAACACGCCCGGCCGCAACTACGGCTGGCGCTGCATGGAAGGGAACAACTGCACGGGCCTGACGGGCTGCACGTGCAACGCCGGCTCGCTCACGATGCCGGTGTACGTGTACCAGCACGCCAGCAGCCGCTGCTCGGTCACGGGCGGATACGTCTACCGCGGCTGCCTCAACCCCGCGCTCTACGGCCACTACATCTTCGCGGATTACTGCACCGGCGAGATCTGGGGCCGCAACCCGGACACGGGCGTCGTGACGCGCCTGGTCACCCTCGGCTTTGGCGTCACGTCCTTCGGCGAAGACGCGTACGGCGAGCTTTGGGTCACGCGTCAGACCGGCGGCCGTGTTCTCCGCATGGAGCCCGCCGCCGGCGCCCCGGCGTTCACCGACTGCAACGGCAACAACCGTCCGGACTGCTGGGACCTGGCCGACGGCACGGCGACCGACAACAACGGCAACGGGATTCCCGACTCGTGCGACCCGCCCTGCGGCCCCGACTTCAACGGCGACGGCTTCCTCGATTTCTTCGACTACGACGCGTACGTCGAGTGCTTCGAGTTGAGCACGTGCCCCCCGGGCAAGTCGGCTGATTTCAACGGCGACGACTTCGTCGACTTCTTCGATTACGACGCGTTCGTCGCGGCGTTCGAGACCGGCTGCTGATCGCGGCGACCGGCTCCGAGGTGAGTACTCCAAGGTACTGGGGGGTACTGGGGCCGGTCATCATCATCATCAACAAGCAAGGCCCGGCGGATCTCTCCGCCGGGTCTTGTCGTTTTTCGTTCGCTCGTCAGTCCACCCAGATCGCTCAGTACTTCACCGAGCCGTCATCGAGCGTGACGCGTCCGGCCTGCTCGTACGGGTCGTCGACGCAGATCTCCGCCAAGCGGCCGGTGATCTGGACCCGCTGGCCGGCGTAAA
>JBIKTT010000222.1:0-4842 GCA_044347925.1 Phycisphaerales bacterium | reverse complement strand
CGCCGGTTGCCACGGCGTGGCCGACGTTTGATGTGAACGGTGACGGCCGCGTGGACACCGAGGACATGTACTCTCAGAACCAGACGCCGACGGACGTCGATCGAAGCGGCGTGATCGATGCGAAGGACCTGGCGTACCTCGAACTCGCGGTGCGGTGGGGCGAGCTTGACGCGATGACGACGCGATAAGAAGACATGGGCTGGAAGCCCATGCTACGGGGAGGTCACTTGCTCGCGTAATCCTGGAGAGCCGCGACGCCCCAGCCGGTCTCGCGGAGGGCCACGATCGCGCGGGCGATCGCATGCGCCGCGGGCATGGTCGAGATCATGGGGATGTTGAGGCGGACGGCGGTCGCGCGGATCTTGCCCTCGTCGGTCAGGTACCCGGTCTTGGTCGGGGTGTTGATGATGAGAGCGAGCTGCTTGTTCGCCATGAGGTCGAGCACGTTGGGCCGTGCGCCGGTGGCAATCTTCTGCAAGCGGGAGACGGCGACGCCGGCGGCTTCGAGCGCGTCGGCGGTGCCGCCGGTGGCGTAGATGGTGAACCCGATGGCGGCGAGGGTGCGGACGGGGCTTGCGATCTCCTGCTTGTCCTCATCGCGGACGGAGACGAAGATGCCGCCGCGCTTGGGGTCGGTGGGAATGTCCATGCCGCCGGCCATCTGGCTTTTAGCGAAAGCGATGGGGAAGGACTTGTCGATGCCCATGACCTCGCCGGTGGATCGCATCTCGGGGCCGAGGACGAAGTCGACGCCGGGGAACTTGGCAAAGGGGAAGACGGACTCTTTGACGGCGTAAGCGTTGAGGAGGGTGGTCTCCTTGGCGCCGAGTTCTTTGAGCGTCTTGCCCATCATGACCTTGGCGGCGATGGCGGGCCAGGGGATGTGGACAGCTTTGGAGATGAAGGGGACGGTGCGGCTTGCGCGGGGGTTGACCTCGAGGATGTAGGCTTTGTCGCCGTCGGCGTCGTGCTTGACCGCGAGCTGGAGGTTCATGAGGCCGCGGACGCCGAGTTCCTTGGCGAGAGCCGTTCCGATGCGTTTGATCTCGGTGATGAGCTCGGGTTTGAGCGAATACGCGGGGATCGACATGGCCGAGTCGCCGGAGTGGATGCCGGCGTGCTCGATGTGTTCCATGAGGCCCGACACGATGGCGGTTTCGCCGTCGGCGACGACGTCGACATCGACCTCGGTGGCGGAAGAGAGGAACTTGTCGATGAGGACCGGGGCGCCGTCGAGGTCGGAGACCTTGAGGGCGTTCTGGATGAAAGCCCGGATGGCTTTCTCGTCGCTACAGATCTCCATGCCGCGGCCGCCGAGGACGTAGCTGGGGCGGAGGAGCACCGGGTACCCGATGCGGTTGGCGATGGTGACCGCTTCCTCGATGGAGCGGGCGATGCCGGCGGGCGGGCGGTGGAGGTGGAGCTTTTCGAGCACCTTGTCGAACCGGTCGCGGTCCTCGGCGAGGTCGATCGAGTCGACGGAGGTGCCGATGATCGGCACGCCGGCGAGCACGAGGCCGTGGGCGAGGTTGAGGGGCGTCTGGCCGCCGAACTGAACGATGGTGCCGTGGACGAGGTCCTCACTCTGGCGGCCATTAGAGCTGTCCTTGAACATCTCGGTGCCAAAGGTCGGTGGGCCGCTTCCCTCGCCACGCATCAAGCGAGGAGAATGGGGATCCACCATGACCATTCGTCCGTCTTTCACGCGAATGCCGAGAAGGCAGGGCGAACTCTCCTCGTGATCAATTGGATTGACATCCATCATCGATTCGACGACGCCTCCATCGAAACCCCAGTCGTTCAGTTGCGTGATGGTGCGCTCGCGAGCGTCCTCCCCGAAGGTCTTCGAACGAAATCCGGTCAGCTGTCCCGGCCTGCAGAGGTCCCTTCCGTTGAGCCGCTCGATGATGTTGACGGTGTCTTCAAGCGTGAGCGGCTCGAAGAAAAGCAGGTCGCTGGTGTCGTAATCCGTCGAGACCGTCTCCGGGTTGGAGTTGATCATCACCGATTCGAAGCCGAGGTCCTTCGCGGCGAAAGCGGCGTGCACGCAGCAGTAGTCGAACTCGATCCCCTGGCCGATGCGGTTGGGGCCGCCGCCGAGGATGATGACCTTCTTGCGGTCGGTGACGCGGATCTCGTCTTCACCTTGGTAGTGCTGGAATCTGTCCACAAACCGCATGCGGGAGTCGTGCCAAGCTTCTGTGCCGGCGTTGTTGCGCGAAGATGCAGATCGTTCGTACGTTGAGTAGTAGTACGGCGTCACGGCTTCGAACTCGGCGGCACAGGTGTCGACCAGCTTGTACACGGGCTTGATGCCAAGCAACTTGCGATGCTCACCAACTTCGAGGATCGTCTCGGGTGTGATCTTGCCGAGGTACAAACACGCGAGCTGAGCGTCGGAGTAGCCGAGCTGCTTGGCTTCGAAGAGGACTTCCGCCGGCACATCCGCGAGCTTGCGGTAGTTGCAGAGAGTTTCCTCGAACTGCACCAGTTGCTGGATCTGGTCGAGGAAGAAGGGGTCGATGTGCGTGAGGCCGTGGATCTTCTCGATCGACCAGCCCATCTTCATCGCGTAGCGGACGTAGTACAACCGGCCCTGGCTCGGCACGGCGAGCTTGCGGCTGAGTTTGTCGGAGGGGATGGGCCACTCGATCGGCGAGCCGTCGGCGGTGCGGAGGCCGGTGGGGCTGGACTCGTCTGCTTTCTTGGTGGCGGGAGCCGCGGGATTCCCCATCACATCCAGCACGAGCTGTCCGTGCTCGACGGCTCGCATCGCGGTGAGCCACTTGTCGTTGCGGTCCAGGCCCAGGCCGAACCGCTTGATGTCCATCGAGCGGATGACCTTCTGGAAGCTCTCTTTGAACGTGCGGCCGATGGCCATGGCTTCGCCGACCGACTTCATCTGCGTCGTGAGCGTCTCGTCGGCGTCGGGAAACTTCTCGAACGTCCACCGCGGCATCTTGGTCACGACGTAGTCGATCGTGGGCTCAAAGCAGGCCGACGTGGTGCCGGTGATGTCGTTCTTGAGCTCATCGAGGGTGTAGCCGATAGCGAGCTTGGCGGCGATCTTCGCGATGGGGAAGCCGGTGGCTTTGGAAGCCAGCGCCGACGAGCGCGAGACCCGCGGGTTCATCTCGATGACGACCATCTCGAAGGGCTTTTTACCGTCGGGGCCGGGCTTGGGGTTGGGGTTGACGCCGAACTGGACGTTGGACCCGCCGGTCTCGACGCCGACGGCTCGCATGATGGCGAACGCGGCATCGCGCATCTGCTGGTATTCCTTGTCGGTGAGCGTCAGGATCGGAGCGACGGTGACGGAGTCGCCTGTGTGCACGCCCATGGCGTCGATGTTCTCGATGCCGCAGACGATGATGCAGTTGTCCTTCTTGTCGCGGACGACTTCGAGCTCGTATTCCTTCCAGCCGATCACGGACTGGTCGATCTGGATCTGACCGATCATCGAAGCGGCGAGGCCGCGGGTGCAGATCTCGCGGAACTCATCGAGGTTGTACGCGATGCCGCCGCCGGTGCCGCCAAGGGTGAAAGCGGGGCGGATGATGGCGGGGAGGCCGATCTCCCGCTGGAAGTCCATCGCGTCCTCGATGGTGTTGACGGTCTTGGCTTTGGGGAGCTTGAGGCCGATCTTCTCGCAGATCTCCTTGAAGATCTGGCGGTCCTCGGCGCGGTGGATGACTTCGCGGTTGGCTCCGATCATCTCGACGCCGAACTCGGTCAGCGTGCCGTCGTCCCAGAGCTTGCAGGCGACGTTGAGGGCGGTTTGTCCGCCGAGGGTCGGGAGCACCGCGTCGATGCGGGCGTATCCGGGGAGGCCTTGCTCGGCGCGGGAGTTTTCGAGCTCGATGATCTTGCGGACGGCTTCGGCGTTGATGGGCTCGATGTAGGTGCGATCCGAGAAAGCCGGATCAGTCATGATGGTGGCGGGGTTGGAGTTGACGAGGACGATCCGGTACCCCTCTTGTTTGAGGGCTTTGCACGCCTGGGTGCCGGAGTAGTCGAACTCGCATCCCTGGCCGATGACGATGGGCCCGGAGCCGATGACGAGGATGGTTTTGATGTCGGTGCGTTTCGGCATCGTGGCCCCTTCGGAGACGGTCGGAGGTCGGTGGAACAGAGCGGGAACGGTGCCGCGTGGGCACTTTCGCCCTCGCGATCCGTGCCGATCGGCGCAAACTTCCACAGCATAGACCGCCGCCGCGTCGCCCTCAAACTTTGGGGGCGGTTTCGCCGTCAAGATGTGCAAGAAGGCCCATCCCGCGGGCGATGGCGAGTTCGAGGTCGGTGCAGGCGGAGAGGGGGTCGAGGCTTTCGGGCCCGGCTTTGGAAAGCTCACGGAACTCGGCGGGGGAGATGCCGGCCAAGATCAGTCGGCGGCCCTCGGCTTTGGAACGGCGGAGCGCGGCCCGAAGCTCGAGCGCGGAGTCCTCATCCATCCGTGTCACCTTGTCCAGATCAAGGACGATCACCCGGGCCGTGGGGGGGAGGCGGTCCAGCCACGCCATCAGGTCCGGCAGACGCTGCACCGCGCCCGGGCGGTCCGAATCGTGTTTCAGGTGTACGACCAGCAGGCCGGGTGGCAGCTCCAAGCCCAGATCGGCGGTGATCTCGGCAGGTTCGATCTCCGCGATGGGCCGCCGGAGGTCCTGCGCGATGATCCAGAGGAGGAAAAGGACCGGCGGGAACATGGCCAGCCGATGGGCGTGGGTGTATGCGAGAGTGGCCAGACCCGCTCCGAACGCGAAGGAGAGGAGGATGGACGCCAGGAGCGCGAGCCGCCGGGACCCCTGGTGCTTGCGCATCTCGAGCAGGACCTGTCGGGCGGAG
>JBIKTT010000221.1:0-4852 GCA_044347925.1 Phycisphaerales bacterium | reverse complement strand
TCCCGGGGTGTGCTTTGGGGACTGGAAACTATAGGGGACGGGGGGTCCCTGAAGCGTTTCAGCCGGTTGTGGGGGAGCGCTGGAGCGGGGGCTTTGGGGTGTGGTGGGGGGCGGATGGGGAAGGGCTCGGGCCGCTGTCAGGCGACCGCAAGCCGCATCGTGGAAGAAGAGTCGTGGCGGGTGTCAGCAGCCTTCTTCGAAGGCTTGCACGAAGTCGTCGTAGTCGAAGAAGTCGAGGAAGTCATCGCCGTTGAAGTCTGCGGGGCAGGGGCGGATGGGGCCGGCGACGGAGAGGAAGGCGGTCACGGACTTGGTGTCGCAGATGTTGCTGATTCGGCACTCGTAGATGGCGGCGTCGGAGGGCTGGGCGTCGGTGATGGTGAGGGTGGGGGTGTTGGCGCCGGAGAACTTGGGAGATTCGAGGACGGGCGTGTTGTCGCGGTACCAGCGGTAGGTGGCGCCGGGGCTGGAGGAGGCGGCGGTGAACTGGACGGTGGTTCCGGGGGAGACGGTCTGGTTCTCGGGGCGGGACTGGATCTGGACGGGGCCGCCGGTGGAGGCTTCCATGACGGCGATCTGTCCGAAGCGGTCGCAGAGGATGGCGTCGTCGAGGGAGTCGCCGTTGACGTCGGCGGCGAGGAGGGCGTAGCTCTGGCCGCTGATCTGGCTGAAGCTGCCGTATTCGACGCCGGGGCTGAAGTTCAGGCCGGGGCGGTTGGCGTGAAAGATGAGCTTGATGCCGGACTCGCCCGTGCCTTGGAGGGTGAGGACGTCGGGGTAGGCGTCGCCGTTGTAGTCGCTGACGGCGACAGCGCGGACGACGCCGATGTTGAAGTCGGTGGGGATGACGACCGGGACAAACGTGCCGTTGGCGACGCCGCGGAAGATGAGGATGTGATCGCTTGACGCGGAGGCGACGATGTCGGGGACACTGTCGTTGTTCATGTCCTGGATGATGTGCGAGGTGAGGGCGGGGTTGATGATGGTGCTGAAGACCTGGGGGGTCTGGAAGGTGCCGCTTCCGTTGCCGAGGGAGCAGGTGATGGCGGTGGGGCTGGTGACGGAGGTGAGGAGGTCGAGGCGACCATCGCCGTTGATGTCGGCGAGGCCGACCCAGTTGGGAGCGTCGCCGCCGGCGGGGACGGTGGTTCGCGGGAAGAAGCCGCCGCCCGGGGCGCCCATCAGGATGGAGACGGTGTCGTCGCTGAAGTTGGAGACCACGAGGTCGCGGACGCCGTCGTTGTTGAGGTCTTCGTACGCGAGGCCGGAGGGTGTGGGGCCGACGCCGTAGGCGGGGCCGGTGGTGGCGAAGGCGCCCGAGCCCTGGCCGGGGAAGATGCGAACGGAAGCGGCGGCATAGTCGGTGACGATGATGTCCTCCACGCCGTCGCGGTCGGTGTCTTCCAAGAGGAATCGGAGGAAGCTGGGGTTTGGCGAGACCGGCAGGAACTGGGCGGCTTGGTAGCCGGTTTGTTCATCGCGGCGGAAGATGGTGATACCCGCCGTCGAGGTTCGCGAGCCGTAGAGGACCTCGGGGAAGCCGACGCCGTCGATGTTGCGCACAAGGAACTGGGCGGGGACCTGCGGCCCGGTGGCGATCTGAGCCAGCGGTCGGAAGAAGGGGCCGCAGTCGGCTTGGGCGAGAGCGGCGAGCGAGAGGGCAAGAGTGGCGGTGAGTCGCATGGGATTCTCCTTGAGCGAAAGGGAGGAATGGCGTGAATGCCTCCCTGCACCGTGCGACGGGCGGAGCGGACGACTGCCAGGAATTCGTCGTTGAGGCGGCGTTACTTCGCGCGGGCGACGGCGGCGCGGCACTCTTCGAGGAGGGAAGTGATGGCGGGGTCGGGCTTGTCGGCGTTGGCGCGTTCGAAGGCGGCGAGGGCTTCGCGGGCTTCATCGCGGCGGCCTGCGCCGGCGAGGGCGAGGACGCGGAACAGGTGGATGCTCGGGGTGAGGGGGTTCCACTTGGGGCGGGTTGCGGCGAAGCCCTGGTTGGCGCGATCGAGGAAGTCGAGGGCTTCGTCGAAGCGTCCGAGTCGGACGAGGGCCTGACCGCGGACGTTGAGGGCGAAAGGGTCGTTGGTGCGGCTGGTGGCGAGCTGGGTGTCGCGGTCGATGGCGGCGAGGGTTTCTTCGCTGAGGGCGGGGAACTTGCTGAGGGCGATGACGGAACTGTTGTTGATGAGGGTGGCGTGGTCGCCGATGGTTCGGGCGACGCGGGCGGCCTGCTCGCGGATTCTGGAGGGGATGGTGGGTTCGCGTTCGATGCGAGTGGCGAGTTCGGACATGTGGACGGCGGTGGGGCGGAGGCGTTCGATGACGCCGAGGGCCTGGCGGAGTTCCTCGCGGCGGGCGAGCAGGTCGGTGTCGATGGGGCCGGCTTCGAATCGCGTGAGCGCGTGGCGGATGGTGGAAGCGATGAGGTCGTCGCCGACGAAGCGGAGGCAGCGGACGGGAACGGCGGCGGAGGCGAGGAAGGTCGCGACGTTGTCTCCGGAGGTGGTGTCGCGGATGGTGAGGGTGCCGTCGGGGTGTCCGGTGACGACGCGCTTGAGGTCGGGTCGGAAGGCGATGGACTCGGCGGGAGCGGGGATGGGAAAGCGGCGGATCACGGAGAGGTCGGCGGCGCTGAGGAGGACGATCTCGTCGGTTGCGCCGATGGCGAGGCCGCCCTCGGCGAGGTCGATGGCGCGGGCACCGGCGATGGGAGTCTGGCGTTTGGGAGCGGAGGGGTTGGTCGTGGAGAGGAGGGAGATGAAGTCTCCGCTGGCGAGGGCGAGGGTGTCCGAGTCGGTCCAGCACATGGCGCGGGGATCGCCCTGGAAGGGGACCTGGGCGAGGATCCGGAGGTCGTCGGCGGCGAGGACGACGATGATGCCTTCGCGGAAGACGACAGCGAGCTTGCTTGCGTCCGCGGACCATGCGACGGCACCGGTGGCGGCGGCACCGAAGGCGCGGAAACCGAGCGGGGTGGCTGAGGCGAGGACTCGGCCGGTGCGGGTGTCGATGCGGAGCACGGTGCCGCGTTCGCCGGCGACGGCGAGCGTGACGCCGTCTGGGGCGAAGTCGGTTGCGGTCCAGGCTTCGAAGCTTGGGAAGAAGGTCCACTCGGGTTCGCCGGTGCGGGCGTCTCGGAGAATGAGTCGTCCCCAGTCGGCCTGGATGATTCGCCGACCGGCGCGGTCGATGGAGGTTGTGCCGGGGGGGATGGGTCCTTCGTGGCGGACTCGGTACGGGCTGGCTCGCGTCGCGGCGGCCCAGATCTTGAGTGTGCCGGAGCTTGACGCGGCGGCGAGGGTTCGGCCGTCGGGGGAGAAGCCGACGCCTTTGCCGAGCTGCGTGAGTCCGACGAGGGTTCCGAGGGTTTCGAGGGTTTCGAGGTCGAGGATTCGGATCTCACCGGCGTCGCTTTGGACGGCGAGGGTGGAGGAGTCGGGGCTGACGGCGACGAGGTTGGCGCGGGCTCCGCTGACGTCGAGGGTGAGTCCGTGCACCTGGGTGCTTGCGATGCGGGTGCCGGTCAGGACGTCGATGACGCAGAGGGTCGAGGCGCGGCTGGCGACGCCCTCGAAGGTGAGGAGCTTGCGCCCGTCGGGGGTGAAGCGTGGGAAGATGCCGCGGGTGGTCCAGCGGAGCTGGCCGGTGGCGAGGTCGAAGACGCCGGATTCGAGGTCTCCGGATTCGACGGCGAAGAGCTTTCCGTCGGGGCTGATGGTGACGAAGGAGCGGCCGTTTCGGGGTGGCTTGGGGAAGGAACGGACGACGGAGGCGGTTTCGGAGTCGAGGATGTCGATGAAGGGTTCGCTGCTTCGGGCGGATGCGAAGAACCGTCCGTCGGGGGTGAAGGGTGTGGCTTGGAAGCGTCGGTCGTCTTCCCATCGGGCGATGATGCGTCCTGTCTGGAGGTTGTAGAGCATGGTGCCGCGGTAGCGGCTGGTGATGAAGTGTCGTCCACCGGGCGCGATGGCGATGGATTCGAGTCCTTCGAGGGTTCCGGCGTCGAAGTCGGCGGTGAAGGAATCGGTCCAGCGCATGACTCTGGTGATATGGGGGCTTTCGCTGACGAAGTACTCGCCGAAGACTCCGCTGACGTTGAAACCTCCTCCGGCGACCTGGAGGGTTCGGACGGAGCGGTCGGCGAGGCTGTCGAGGAGTTTCCACTCCCATCCGCGGAGTTCGACGGGTGCGGCGGAGAGTTGGCGGCGCATGGCGGCGCCGTCGCCGAGTTCGAGAGCGGCTGCGGCTGCGGCGAGGGAGGCGCGGTAGGACTGGCGGAAGGCTTCGGCGGCTTTTTCGTCGGCGCGTGCGTGCTCGAAAGCTTCGGCGCGGCGGGCTTCTTCTTTGTCGTCGCGTTCCTTCATCGCGCTGATGAGGCCGTAGGTGGCCAGGCCCAGACCCAGGACGAGCGCGACGAGGATGGTGGCGCCGGCGGAGACGGCGGCACGATTCCGGCGGGCCCATTTCCGGAGCCTGTAGGCGGCACCGGGGGGGCCGGCGAGGACGGGCTCGTTTCGCAGGTAGCGTTCGATGTCGGTGGCGAGTGAGTTGGCGGTTTCGTACCGCCGCGAGCGGTCCTTGTCCATGGCTCGCATGGTGATCCAGTCGAGCTCGCCGCGGAGGACGCGGGCCAGGCCTCCGGACTCGGCGTTTCGGAAGCGGGAAGCGTCGGCGGAGGTTTTGGAGTGCGGCGAGCGTTGTTTGCTGACGCGGGTGCTTGGTTTCTGCGGCTCTTCTTCCTTGATGATTCGCTTGAGCTCGTCGAAGCCGGCGGAGCGGAGTCGTTTGGCGTCGAAGGGGGTGGAGCCTGTGAGGAGTTCGTAGAGGAGGACGCCGAGGGAGTAGATGTCGGTGC
>JBIKTT010000220.1:0-4859 GCA_044347925.1 Phycisphaerales bacterium | reverse complement strand
CGTCATCACCGTCCCAGCCAACTCCGCTTCCGGACCAGGCTCCTTCCGCCTCGCCACCCTCTCCCCCACCGACGCCAAAGCCGCTTCCGCCACCCTCTACGCCTACCCCGACGCTTCCATCGACGGCGGCAAGGGCGGCTATTTCCTCCTCGTCGCCGCCGTCCCGACCGACCGCCCCGCCGACCTCAAGCCCGTCCCCCGCGAGATGACCATCGTCCTCGACCGCTCAGGCTCCATGCAGGGCGCCAAATTCGAGCAGGCTCGCAAAGCCGCGATCAACGTCATCAACGGCCTCGCCCCCGGCGAACGCTTCAACATCATCGACTACTCCGATAGCATCGAGACCTTCGCCAAAGAGCCCGTCGCACTCGACGACAAAGCCCGCGCCGACGCTCTCGCCTACCTCGGTCGCTTGCAGGCAAACGGCGGCACCAACCTGCACGACGCCCTCATGACCGCCATCAACGCCCCCGTCGCGCAAGGCTCCATGCCCCTGGTCCTCTTCCTCACCGACGGCCTCCCCACCGTCGGCGAACGCAAGGAAGTCACCATCCGCGACCACGTGAAAGCCTCCAACAAAGCGAGCCGCCGCATCTTCGCTTTCGGCGTCGGCTTCGACGTCAACACCCCGCTCCTCTCCGGCATTTCGCGTTCGTCCAAGGGCGCTCCCACGTTCATCCTGCCCGAAGAAGACGTCGAGGTCAAGGTCTCACAGGTCTCGCGCCGCCTCCGCGGCCCGACCCTCGCCAATCCGACGCTCACGCTCATCGGGCCCGACGGCAAGCCGACAACCCGCGCGACCCGCGAGCTCCAGCCCGCCGCGCTCGACGATGTCTTCGAGGGGGACCAGATCGTCATCCTCGGCCAGTACACCGGCGAATCCGACACGCTCAACATCAAGCTCGGCGGCGAGTACTTCGGCACGCCCCGCGATTTTGAGTTCAACCTCAAGCTCAGCGCCGCCACCGCCAAGAACGGGTTTGTCCCCCGCCTCTGGGCCACCCGCAAGGTCGCCGCCCTTGTCGAAGAGATCCGCCAGGGCTCCGCCGACCCTGGCTCTGCCGGGAACGAGGCTCGCACCAAGGAGCTCGTCGACCAGATCACCCAGCTCAGCATGCGTTGGGGCATCATGACGCCCTACACGTCCTTCCTCGCGACGGAAACCAACCTCGCGTTCCACGATGCTGGGGAACTCCGCGAACGCGTCGGCCTCTCTCTGACGGACCTCTCAAGGGTCCGCTCGGGCTCCGGCTCCGTCAATCAGGACGGCGACGTCCACGACAAGCTGAGCGCACTGAACGCCCAGTCCGCCAACGCCCGGTACTCGGTCGCCGCGCCTCCCCCGGCTGCGTCCAGCGCCCCCGGCGGCGGTGGTGGCAAAGGCGGCGCTCCGGTCGAGTCCTTCTACCGCTCCGGCGACGGTGCCGGCAAGGTCGTGTATAACGCCATCCAGAACATCAACGCGCAGACCTACTACAACCGCTCCGCCGGCTTCAAGGGCTGGGTCGACGGCCGCATCCTCGACAAGGAAACCGACAAGCCCGAGGTCGAGGTCACCGTCGGCACCCCCGAATTCGAAAAGGTCGCCGACGCCCTCATCGCCGACGGCCAAGCCGGCGTCCTCGCCCTCGAAGGCGACATCCTCGTCCTCGTCGGCGGCAAGCGGACGCTGATCCGGCAGAACAGCACTCCCACCGCTGATCAGCCCGCTCCTAAGTAGATCTGACGAGCTCGCTCGCTTCCTGACGGACCCGACCCCGCGACACGAAGGGGTCGGGTCTGTCGTTTTTTGCGCGAGAAGGACCTGTTTTTTTTCGCCAGAATCGTTCTCGCCCTTGCACACGGCCCAAAGTCGCCCTCGGGGACGTCCGACATATCCAGTGCCGATGGTCCCGCAACGACGCGGGCACGGAGGGAAATCACATATGCGAGGGCACGTTATGGATCGCAGTCAGAATCAGTTCATCACTCTCCGCGCCAGCGTCAGGCTTTCCGCCATGCTGCTCGCGACCATCGCCGGTTCCCGCTTGGCCATCGCCCAGCCCTCGGACCAGCCCACGATCGACCCGCCCTCGTCCACCGGCCTCGAAAGCATGGCCGGTCAGCAGCCCGAAGCCCCGCCGGAACCCTCCGGCGCCCACGCCGTGTCCGGTGGCTCGCACTCGGCCCCGACCAACGCCGAAGCCGCGCTCGCGGCCGGCAAGTTCAAAGACGCGATGAAGGGCAACGCCAAGAAGCAGGGCCTGGACATCAAGGTCGACGCAAACCAGCTCGTGGACCTCGCCGTCAAGGACGAGGACCTCGCCGCCGTCCTCGAAATGCTGAGCCTCCAGTCTCAGAAGAACATCATCGCCAGCAAGGACGTCTCCGCCAAGGTCACCGCCAACTTCTTCGGCGTCACCTTCTACCAGGCCATGGACGCCATCCTTCACGCCAACGGCTTTGGCTACATCGAGAAGGACAACTTCATCTACGTCTACACCGCGGAACAGCTCGCCGCCATCATCGAAGCCGGCAAGGTCCGCATGACCAAGGTCATCAACCTCAACTACATCAACCCCGTCGACGCCGCGGAGTTCGTGAAAGCCGCGCTCTCCGAGGGCGGTCAGATCACCACCCCCGGCAAGACCGTCGCTTTCCCCACCAGCAAGGACGTCCCCGGCGGCGGCAATGACTACGTCGGCCGCGACCTGATCGTCGTCACCGACTTCGAAGAAAACATCGCCGCCGTCGAAGAGCTCATCAAGCGCCTCGACGAGCGCCCCGTCCAGGTCGAGATCCAGGCCACGATCGTGCAGGCCAACCTCTCCGAGATGAACGCTTTCGGCGTGGACATCTCCCTGCTCGCCAACCTTGACTTCGCCGACATCACCGACATCGGCGGCCCCGGTCGCGCGGCCGACGCCCTCGGCGTCAACAACCAGGACAAGTTGACCAGCCCCGGCGCTAGCGACCTTCCGTTCGTCCCGCGCGGCGGCTCGGGCGCCGCCGCCAACAGCAGCCCCGGCAACTTCGCCGGCCCCGGCACCTTCAAGATCGGCTTCATCAAGAACGACGTGGCGATGTTCCTCCGCGTCCTGGACCAGGTCACCGACACGACCGTCCTCTCCAACCCCCGAATCCTCGTCCTGAACCGGATGGCTTCCCGAGTCCTCGTCGGTCGCCGCGTCGGCTACCTCAACACCACGTCGACCGACACCGCCACGACCCAGACCGTCGAGTTCCTCGACACTGGTACTCAGCTCCACGTTCGACCCTTCGTCTCCGACGACGGCGTCATCCGCCTTGAGCTCAAGCCGCAGGTCTCCGAAGCCATCGTCCGCGACGTTCGTAACTCCTCCGGCTCGGTCGTCACCGTCCCCGACGAAATCACCAACGAACTGACCACCAACGTCATCGTCCGCGACGGCCAGACGGTCGTCCTCGGCGGTCTCTTCCGCGACAAGACCCAGACCACCCGTCGCCAGGTTCCCTTCCTCGGCGACATCCCGATCCTCGGCGAAGCCTTCAAGGGTACCGACAACGAAGTCGAACGCACCGAGATCATCTTCCTCGTCACGCCCAAGGTCGTCAACGACACCGCTCTCGCCGCCGCCGGCCTCCGTGGCATCGAGAAGGTCGACCAGATCCGTGCCGGCAGCCGCGAGAACCTCCTCGCTTTCAGCCGCGACAAGCGGTCCAGCCAGCTCCTCGTCGAAGCCCAGCAGCTCGCCGACGCGGGCGACACGCAGAAGGCCCTCTTCAAGCTCCAGCAGTCCCTGGCCATGAACCCCGTCCAGACCGACGCGCTCGCTCTCAAGGAGAAGCTCACCGGCCAGAAGACCTACTGGCCCAGCCGCAGCATGCTCGACGACATCATCCGCCGCGAGCAGGGCCTGCCCAAGGCCGAAGCGACGCCCATCTCGCCGTCCACGACCACCTCCGCCAGCACGTCCGGCACCGACACGACGACCAACAACGTGACCACCGACGCGACCACCAACGTGACCACCCCAGTCTCGTCCACGGTCGAACCCGCCGCGACGACCACGACCGCCGCGGTGACCGAGAACACCTCCACCGAGCACGCGGGCACGACGGGTTCCGAAGTCTCGAACCCCTCGTCCGAGAACGTCACGCCCGTCCCGAGCACGACGGACAACGCCGGCGGCTCCTCGACGGACACCGCCAACAGCTTCTCGACCAACCTCGCCGACCCGATGGTCATCCCCGTCGTCGAGCACACGATCGAGCAGCCCGTCGTTGAGCCCGTCACCGAGATCCCGGACTTCACCGCGACGAACATGTCCGACCCGGCCCAGCCGCAGCTCACGCCCGAGCAGCAGCAGGAGCGCTTCCGCGTCGCGATGCGGATCCTCTTCAAGTACCTCACCGGCGCCACTGTCTTCGACAACTCGGACGTGAGCACCTTCGCTCAGATCCCCGAGGGCGACGCGAATGCGGACCTGAACGTCGAGGCCACCTCAAAGTAAATCTCGGGCTCCGTCCCGACCGACCAATCTGAGAGAGAACCCCGGCCCCGTGTTCCCTGCGGGGCCGGTTTCGTTCCGAATCCAAAGACCAAGACCGGAGACCACGATGATCACCCGCAACGCTCTTTCACTCGCCGCGATTCTCGGACTGTGCGCCCTCGCCGGGTGCAACACCGGCACCCACGGCAAGCACACCGAGGAACAGCGCAACGCCGCCAAGATCAAGCTCGACAGCATCAAAGCCGGCATCGAGCACCAGACCGCCCTCGGCGACCTCCTCGCGGGCGACTTCCCCAAAGCTCTCCGGTCCGTCGAAAACAGCCTCGCGATGAACGACAAGTCCGCGAAGACCTGGACCCTCCGCGGGCGCATCATGCTCGAACTGGG
>JBIKTT010000219.1:0-4896 GCA_044347925.1 Phycisphaerales bacterium | reverse complement strand
TCTTCCCCCTCCGCCTCGACGCGAGCCGCGTGACGCTGCCTGGCCTCGTGCGCTCGCTTGAGCAGGGCGAAACCCCCGCGCTCGCGGTCGCTCGTCGCGTGATCCGCCTGGCCGCGCTCCTGAGCCGGTCGCCCTCCCGCGTCACGCTCGCGGACCGGCTTTCCGGCCGCGCGGCCGTCGTGCGGGGCGTCCGACCGGACCTGGTCGCCGACGCTCTGCGTGAATCCACCGAGCTTCTGAGCGATCCGATCACGCCCACCGAGCGTGCGGCCGCCCGCGTCGCCAGCGCGTGGATCGCGACCGAGAACGACGCTCTTTCCGACGCGGAACGCTGCCGCTTGGCCGACCTGGCAGCCCACGCCGCCGGCGATGAGCCCGAGGTCATGCTCCGCGTCGCCGCCGTGCGTCTCTCTCTGCTGGACGAGCATCTTGGCATCGACGCCCTCGCCCGGGCCGACCGCATGATCCGCCAGCGCGGCACGCTCGGCGGCCTCGACCACCTCAAGCTGCTCCAAGCCGAACTCGAGCACGGCACGTACGGCGACATGACCATCGGCCGTGTCGCAGCGGGCGTCTGTTTGGCGTGCGCCGCGACCCCCGCGGACCGCATCGCCTTCCTCAAGGACGACCTCCTCGAGGATTTCCGGTTCAGCCACTACCTCACCGGCCGCGACCAGGACCACGCCGTGCTTCTGGAGGTCTTCCGCGAACTGGAACGCAACCGTCGAGCCGAGTCCTTCGGCCTTCCCGCCGCGAAAGCCGCCTGACCTACCGCTTACCGCTGGAAGTCGTACACGCTTCCCAGCCCGAGGATCCCCGTCAGCTCATCCAGCGCACGCTTTGACATCTCAAGCACGCGCGAATCGTGCAGGTCGTGCGGCGTCAGCTCCTCCGGATAGTGCCGCGTCACCCACTCCTGAAGCTCATCGAGCCTTTCGTGCGTCGCGAGGCACCTGGGGTTCACCGCCGCCACCTCCGCTTGCGTCAGCGGAACGCGGAGCCGCAAGCACGCCGGCCCGCCCCCGTTCCGCATGCTCTCGCGCAGATTCATGTAGTGCACCGCCGCGATCGGGTTCGACGGGTCCGCCACCGTGCGGTTGATGAGCCCGCGCACACCCTCGTGCTCGTAGCTCTCCGTCGGCGCCAGCAGCGCCATCGTGCCGTCTGGAAGCGAGACAAGCTGCGAATTGAACAGATACGTCCGCACGCACGCCGACACCGGCACCTCGCTGTCGCTCACACGCACCGGGCAGAACGCCGGGCCCAGGAGCGACTCAAGCCGGTCGCGCACGGCTTCCTCGCTCGCGAACGCCCGCTCGTGGTAGAAAAGCACGCGTCCATTACCCACCGCGATAACGTCGTTGTGGAACACACCCTCGTCAATCACATCCGGGTTCTGCTGCGCGAAGACCACGCGGTCCAGATCGAGCTTGTGCCGCCGCGCGATCGCTTGGCTCGCTTGGAGCGTCTGCCGCGCGGGATAAAGCTTGGGCTTGGGCGCCTGCCGATTCCCGAAGTGCGCCCCGTACACGAACAGGTGCACCCCGGGCCCGGGCGTGCTTGGCTCAACATCGTCGTAAAGCCGCGTGTGGTTCGCCGCACCCTCATCCCCGTACGCATCCGCGCCGGGCAGCGCCTCGTGATGCGCGAACCGCGACTCATCCGCGAAGATGGCTCTCAGAATGCGACCGGTCACGGGCGGCTCGATCGACCGATGGAACATCGCCCGGAGGTTCGCCGGCGTGAAATGCACGCGATGGTCCGCGGTGTCCGCGCTGGGCGAGACCGTCGCCGCGTTGGCCGTCCACATCGCCGAAGCCGAGCACGACTGCGCCAGAAGCACCGGGTCCTCCCCCGCTACCCGCGCCAAGACCTGCTCATCAGTCCCGTCATACCCAAGACCGCGAAGCGTCGGCACATGCGGCCGCTCATGCGGAGGCAGGATCCCCTGCACCATGCCAAGATCGATCAGCTTGCGCATCTTCGCAAGCCCCTGCAGCGCCGCATCGCGCGGACGCGACACCGCCCCGGCGTTTCCCGCCGACGCGACGTTCCCGTACGAAAGCCCAGCGTAGTTGTGCGTCGGCCCCACCAGCCCGTCAAAGTTCGCTTCGATCATGGCCGATCATAACCCGCGCGGGCCTCCCGCCACCCTCGCTCGCCCGCCAAAAATCCGTCAGGCCTGACGCTGCGTCACATGCGGCATCCCGCACTCCGGGCAGACCGACGCTTTCACACCCGTCAGGTCGTACCCGCACCCATGGCAACCTTTCGCGCCCGGAAGCCCGAGCATCACGACGCGTGAAAGAACCCCCGCTCCCAAAACAAGCCCCACACCCGCCAGTGGCGGCCACACCGATTCGACAAACCCAAGCCGCGACCGCCTCGCTTCTTCCACGCCGATTAGCCCCGATCTCTGCATGGCCGAGGCTCTTTTCATCTGCCCCCAGTACTCCCACGCGAAATACGCACGGTGCAAGTTCAAAGCCAGGATCACCACACCCGCGATCCGAAGCAGTGCCGTCACGTCACGTCTGGTCAGCAATGCTCACATCGCTCCTCCTTCCCATCCACCGCGTCCGTCAGCTCGCGTATGCACCTTTCAGGATCCGGTCCCCAAAGCGGGTTCACGCGATCCACCCGTCCTCGAACCGCATCCCCGTCGGCACCGTTGCCGCCGCTCCGCTCTCAATCATCCCCGCCACCGGATACGCGCAGTAATCCAAGCTGAAGCTGCCCGCCGGCCGGTGATTCCCCGAAAGCCCAAGCCCGCCGAAGGGCAGCTTGCTGCTCGCGCCCGCCGTGCCGGTGTTCACGTTCACGCAGCCCGCGCGGGCTTCGTGCAGGAACAGCTCGATCGCGGCCGCATCCTTCGTGAAAATCGACGCCGCAAGCCCGTACCGCGTCGCGTTCGCCTGCTCGATCGCCTCATCGAGAGACTTCACCACCGCGACGCGAAGCAGCGGGCCGAAGACCTCGACATCCGCCCCGCCGCCGCCCTCGATCGTGAACCGGTCCACACGCATCACCCCCGGCGTGACAAACCACCCCTCGCCGTCGAGGGCCGAGCACTCCATCAGCGACTCCCCGCCCGCTTTCACGAAAGCCGCCTGGGCTTCGAGAATCCCGCGTCGCGCCGCTTCGGAGATGACCGGGCCCATGAAGACCGGGTGCGGAGCGTCGGGCTGGCCGATGATGAGGTTGCTCGCCGCTTTGCACACCGCCTTGATCACCCGATCGGCGACCGCTTCGTGCACGACGAGCCGTCGCGTGCAGGTGCAGCGCTGGCCGGTGGTGACGAAAGCGGACCGCACGCACTCGATCACGGCCTGCTTGAGGTCCGCGTCGGGCATGATGACCGCCGCGTTGTTGCCGCCCATCTCAAGCGCGCAGATCTTCCCGGGCGAATCGAGATTGGCTTCCAGGATCGCCCGACCCACGGGCCAGGACCCCGTAAAGAGCACACCATCGATGCCGGGATGCCGAACGAGCTTCTGCGCGACGTCCGCCCGTCCCTGCACGAGGTTCACGACGCCGCGCGGGGCCCCTTCGGCTTCGAGAGCTTCCTGAAGCAGTTCCGCGAGCATCTGGCCGCACGCGGGGGTCTTGTCGCTTGGCTTGAACACGATCGTGTTGCCCATGAGCAGCGCCGGCACGATGTGCCCGTTGGGGAGGTGCATCGGGAAGTTGAAGGGGCCGAGCACCGCCATCACGCCGTGCGGGCGGAACCACGCTTTGCCCTGCCGCGTTTCGGCGAGCTTGGTTTCCATCCCCGCGACGCGTCGGAACGCACCCTCGGGGCTCTGGTCCAGCGTGATGTCGACCTTGTTGCCGAGGAGCCCGGCTTCGGCTTTGGAATCCCACATGACCTTGCCGGTCTCATCGCGGATGAGGGTCGCGATGGCGTCCTGGCGTTCGGCGCAGAGCTTCTGGTAACGCCGAAGCACGCCCATGCGCTTCTCGAGCGACCAGCGCGACCAGGTGAGGCCGGCTTCGTGAGCGGCGGCGACCGCGCGATCAACGTGCGAGACCTCGGTGCCGCCGGACCAGACCACCGAGGAGGGCTTGGCCGGGTTCTGGCTCGTGAGGGATCCCGAAGCGGCGTGCCACGCGCCCGCGATGAGATCCGAAGCATCATGTTGAAGCGAGGGATGGTGCATCGCGAAGATTAGGGTGCCTCGCGAAGGACCCGTCCGGCCGACCGCTTACTTGGGCCGCCGGCTCTCCCGGAGCACTTCACAAGCGTCCAGCAGACGGGCCACCCGGGCTCGAATCGATGGGCCCAGAGGCTCCAGCGCCGCGACGGCCCGCTGCGTCTCTTCGAAGAGGTCGTCCGCTTCGGTGAAGCGTCCGGCGTCGCACGACACGGCAATCTGCGTTCGGCGGAGTTGAAGGATCGCCGCCAGATGCGTCGCGTCCTGATCGGTCAATCCGGCCAGCACCCGCGCGACCACCGCGTCCGATCGGTCCAGATCCCCCACCGCCTGCCACGCGGTCGCCGCGAGCTCGGTCGCGTCAAGCGTGGCCTGATGCGTCGGGCCCAGCGCGGCCAGCGCCGAATCGGCCGCCGTCTCCGCAAACGGCGCCGCTTCCTTGGCTCGCCCTTCCGCGAGAAGCACCGACGCGAGCACGCACCGCGTCCGCACCAGCGAAGGATGCCCGGCGGGGAGGCGTGCTTCGTGCCAGATGAGTTCCGCTTTCGCGAGCGGGAGGGCTTCTCCGAACCTCGACAGCGCCGCGAGTGATTCGATCTTCACCCGAACCGCTTCCGCGCGGTACGGGACCGGCGCCCCGACGCCCGGCTCGGGAAGTGTCAGACCCGAGATCAAGTCCAAAGCCCGCGCGGAGGATCGCCGCGTCAGCGCGAGTCTGGCGAGTTCGACCGTCGCCGGACCG
>JBIKTT010000218.1:0-4899 GCA_044347925.1 Phycisphaerales bacterium | reverse complement strand
CTCCTCGTCGCCGATGTCGTGGGCATCAAGCTCTTCCGCATCAACGTCTTGGGCTGGCAGGTCGAGCACACCTGCGGCATGCTCACGTTCCCCATCACCTTCCTGCTCACCGACCTCCTGAACGACTATTACGGCAAGCCCGCCGCCCGCCGCGTCGCGTACATCGCTTTCGCGATGGGTGCCCTGGTCTTCGGCGTGATCAACATCGCCCTGGCCATGCCTTCCCTGCCCGCCCCGTACAACGTTCCCGACGAAGCTTTCAACGCGGTTTTCGCCAAAGCCCGCATCATGTACGTCGCTTCCCTCGCCGCCTTCATGGTCGGCAGCCTGCTCGACATTTGGATTTTCGGCGTCATGAAGCGGGCGACCGGCGGGCGATTCCTGTGGCTCCGGGCGACCGGAAGCACCGTCATCAGCCAGGTTTTTGACAGCCTCGTCGTCAGCATCCTGGCGTTCCACCTCTTCCCGGGTTTGCTTGGGATGCCCGCCGACTCGATCATGCCCCTTTCGGCGGCCCTCAAGACCGCCGCGACCGGTTACACCCTCAAGTTCGTCCTGGCGGTGGGGATCACCCCCTTGATCTACGCGGGCCACGCCTGGCTCCGAAGCCTGGGCCTCAAACCCATCCCGGTGACCGACTCTGCCCGGGTCTGACGTCCCAAACGCGGTTATCCGACCCTCGCCCGCTCGAAGTTGGCTTGCATCCCGGGAATCTTGTTGGTAGTCTGCGGATATCGGGTCTCGCGGCGGGCTTTCGTCCGCCGGCTCGGATCGGCACGGCATTCAGACCGGCCCCGGGCAGTTTGCTTCGAGACCGCAGGATCGCGCGTCTACAGGAGACTGGTTCCATGCATCGCAACGTTCAAGCTCACCAAGGCATCGTTGGCTCGGTTCGTCGTTCGTGGTTCAGCGCGGCGCTGGTCGTCGCGGCCTGCGCCGGTTCGGCGCTCGCTTCGGTCCAGGTTCAGACCGACAACATCATCGCCGAGAGCAACCACCGCGCTCTGGCCGCTCTCGACGCCCAGCCCGCGCTCGAGTACGACCCCGGCTCCGTGCTGGTGAAGTTCTCGACGCAGGGTCGCGGCGCCGATCGCCTGATCAGCCAAGCCGCCGCTCTCGTCGGCGGTGAGGTCGTCCAGCGATGGACCGTCGTCCCCGGCCTCGTTCACCTCACGGTGAACAGCATGAGCGTCGAGGACGCCATCCGCGTTCTCTCCGCCATGCCCGAGGTCGAATACGCCGAGCCCGACTTCTACGTCCGCGCTCTCGTCACGCCCAACGACCCCAGCTACGGCCAGCTCTGGGGCATGAACCAGACCAACGATGCCGACATCGACGCCCCGCAGGGCTGGGACATCTTCACGGGCAACCCGAACTTCGTGGTGGCCGTGATCGACACGGGCATCCAGCGGACCCACCCGGACCTCGCGGCGAACACCTGGGTCAACCCCGGTGAGATCGCCAGCAACGGCATCGACGATGATGGCAACGGCTTCGTCGACGACCTGTACGGCTGGGACTTCGTGAACAACGACAACAACCCGACGGATGACAACGGCCACGGCACCCACTGCGCGGGCACGATCGGCGCGGTTGGCAACAACGGCGTCGGCGTCGTCGGCGTGGTGTGGAACACCAAGCTCGCCGCCTGCAAGTTCCTGAGTGCAAGCGGCAGCGGTTCGATCTCCGCGGCCCTCTCCTCGCTTCAGTACTGCATCGGCAAGGGGATCAAGGTCTCCAACAACAGCTGGGGCGGCGGCGGGTTCAGCCAGTCGATGGCCAACGCCCTCACCACTGCGGCCAACGTCGGCCACATCTTTGTCGCTGCGGCCGGCAACGGCGGGTACAACAACGACACCTCCCCGTCCTACCCCGCTTCGTACACCAACCCGAACGTGATCGCGGTCGCCGCCACGGCGAGCAACGACACGCTCGCCAGCTTCTCCCAGTTCGGCGCGACCAGCGTCGACGTCGGCGCCCCCGGCGTCAACATCTACTCGACCTACCCGACCAACAGCTACGCCACCCTCTCGGGTACCTCGATGGCGACCCCGCACGTCGCGGGCGTCGTCACCGCCGTCTACGGCCAGAATCCCTCCTGGACCTACCAGCAGGTGCGTGACCGGATCTACGCCACCGTCCGTCCTGTCGCGGCCCTGAACGGCCGCTGCGTGACCGGCGGCATGGTCAACCTGCAAGCGGCTCTGGTGAACAACAACAACCCGCCGACCATCAACCTCACCGCTCCGGCCACCAACCTCACCGTCAACGCCGGCACGGTCATCTCCTACGCGGCGACGGCCAACGATCTCCAGGACGGCAACATCTCGGCGAACATCCGCTGGACCTCGAACCTCCAGGGCCAGATCGGCACCGGCTCGTCGTTCTCGTTCTCGACCCTCATGGTCGGGACGCACACGATCACCGCTTCGATCTCCGACTCGATCGGCTCGACGGCGACCGCGACCCGCACCGTCGTGGTCAATTCGGTCATCGGCAGCCTCCCTGGCTCGCCCACCTTCCCGCGGTGCTACCGCAGCGGTGCTGGCGTGAACGTCATGTGGAACGATAACTCCTCCGGCGAGTTCGGATTCCAGATCGAACGCCAGCAGCGCGTCTCGGGCATCTGGGTCAACACCACGGTCGTCGGCACCACCGGCGGCAATATCGCGACGTACTTCGACGTTCCGCCCCTGACCGGGCAGGCTTGGCGCTACCGCGTCCGGGCCTTCAACGGCACGGGCTTCAGCGCCTGGACGCCCTACGCGTCCTTCAGCAACTGATTCCGGCACCCCCGGACAGTTTCTGAACAGATCGGTCCATTCCTAAGCCGGTTCGGCGGCCGGGGTCCTCGTGGCTCCGGCCGCTTTTCTTTCCCGGATCGGTTTTTCGGGGGGTGTGAGGGTTACGGTCTTGCCACGATCCGCCGGTGGGTCTATAGTCTCAGCCCAACCCTTTTCAGGAGACCGCACGATGGGTGCGACGTGTCACTTCACTGGTAAGCATACGACGTTCGGTAAGATTCGCCGCTGGCGCGGTCAGGCCATCAGCAAGGGCGGCTTCGGTCTCAAGCCCACGGGCATCACCCGCCGGACCTTCAAGCCGAATCTGCAGACCGTGAACGCCATTCTCGAGGACGGCGGCGTCAAGCGCACCGAGCGCATCACCGTCTCCGCCCGCGCGATCCGTCAGGGTCTGGTCGTCAAGCCGCTCAAGCGCAAGTACGGCTACACCCGTCAGCAGAAAGCCGCCGCGGCCAACGCCTGATCTTCAGGCTTCGGCTCGCCCGCGAGCTTCGTTCCGATTTGTCACGACCGGCTCCCCTCGGAGCCGGTCGTTCTTTTTCCCCGGCGCGAGAGTCTCTCGATCGCCCCGGCCGCCCACCCTCGCCCGTCCGCGTAAACTCCGACAGATGAAGTGTGACCACTGCGAGCACGAAGCCACCGTTCACGAGGTCACGATCCGCGGAGGGGTCAAGGTCGAACGGCACCTTTGCCAGTCCTGCGCCTCCGAAGCCGGCATCGTCCCCGGTGACAACGTCTCACCCCTCGACGTCATGCAGCTCGCTCTCGAAGCCGCCGGCGCCGCGGCTGACCCCGCCATGCTCGAAGCCGCTCGCGCGGCCAAACGCCCGCCCAAGCCCGCCGCCTGCGGAAGCTGCGGCATGACCTGGGAGGACTTCAAGTCCGGCGGCATGCTCGGCTGCCCCAACTGCTACGAAGACTTCGAAGCCAAGCTTCTCCCCCTCATCGAACGGGCCCACGAAGGCGCCTCGCAGCACGTCGGCAAGCTTCCTGCCCGGGCTGCCGGACAGGCCGCCGGAAGCCGCTCCCGCGCCATGGCCGCACTCGTCGCGGAACGCGCCCAGCGACTCTCCGCCCTCCGCCGTCTGCTCGAGGACGCCGTGAAAGCCGAGCAGTACGAACGCGCCGCCCAACTCCGCGATGAGCTCCGCCGCCTCAGCGACCAGGTGCCCGACCTCACGGCCGGGAGTGAGCCATGACGCCTGCCCCTGCTTCGCCGAGCGGTGAGCCCCTCCCCGGCGGCCTGGATGCTTCCGGCGTCGAGTGGCTTCGCGGAGACGGGAATCACGCCGACGTCGTTCTTTCTTCCCGCGTGCGGCTGGCCCGCAACCTCGCTGGGTTTCCCTTCGCCGTTCGGATGGACGAGACCCAGCGTCTCCGCGTCATGGAACTCACCCGCGAAGCGATCAGGCACGCCCTCCGCGGCACGAACGCGGGCACCGGCCTCGCCTGGGTCAACGTCCACGAGACCTCGCCGTCGCAGCGTGCCCTCCTTGTCGAGCGCCACCTCATCAGCAAGCAGCTTCAGCGCGGCCGCGCCGCCACCATCGGCGAAGACCCCCGCGGCGCCGCGATCTCCCTCCCCTCCGAACGACTCTCCATCATGGTCAACGAGGAGGACCACGTTCGCATCCAGATCGTCCGCAGCGGTCTGGATCTCGCGGACGCGTGGAAGCAGGCCGTCGAAGTCGACGACGCGCTCGAGTCCGTTCTCGATTACGCGTACTCGCCGCGGCTGGGGTTCCTCACCGCCTGCCCGACCAACCTCGGCACGGGCATGCGCATGAGCGTCATGCTCCACCTCCCCGCGCTTCGCATGACCGGAGACATCGAGAAGGTCAAGAAAGCCGCGAGCGACATGTGCCTCGCCGTCCGCGGCTTCTACGGCGAAGGGTCCGAAGCCGCCGGCGACCTCTACCAGATCTCCAACCAGACCACCCTCGGTAAAACCGAGACCATGGTCCTCGCTGAACTCCACGAGCACATCATCCCCCAGGTCGCCGAGTACGAACGCGTCGCCCGCCGGGCTCTGCTCGCCAAACGAACGCCCCTGCTCCACGATCAGGTCTTCCGCGCTCTGGGCACGCTGCGCCAC
>JBIKTT010000216.1:0-4929 GCA_044347925.1 Phycisphaerales bacterium | reverse complement strand
GCGCGGCAAGTTCAGCGTCCTCGTCGAAAGCTACTCCTACGCGTCGTACAAGGACCGCGTGCTCGGAAGCCTCGCGTTCTGCACCTCCATCCTCCACGCGGCCGATGCCCATCGAGACGAGATCCGCCGGATCGTCGGCGAAGCGGACCAAGCACCGCCCAAGGTGGCGATCCGGTCCAAAGCCAGCGCGTGGCCGGGCACCTTCACCGTCAAGGGGTTCGTCGAAGCCGAGAAGAACGGCCGCAGCGTCTCCACCGGCGAACCCAAGGACTACGAGGTTGAGCTTTGGGACCGGTTCACGCCGGCGCTCGAGGTCGACCGCCCCGCCGCGTACATCATCCCAAGCCCGACGGCGGACGTGCAGAACGTGCTCGCGGCCCACGGCTTGACGCTCGAAACGACCACGCAAGCCGCCAAGCTCACCGTTCAGGTGCAGCGGATCACGAGCGCCAAACCACTATCGCGACCCTTCCAGAAGCAGATTCCACTCACGCTGGAAGCCGAAACGCGCGAAGCGGAGGTCGACGTCCCCGCCGGGTCCCTGGTGATTCGGACCGACGGTCTCCTCGGCCGCCTCGCGGTGTACCTGCTCGAACCGATGAGCGAAGACGGGCTCGCGACGTGGAACTACTTCGACGCGTGGGCCAAGCCGGACACGGACTTCCCCGTGCTTCGAGCGATGAAACTCGACGTGCCGACGACGAAGATCCGGACGGAGCCTGACGCGGTGAAGTGATCGCTCACGGCCGCACGAACGGGCCGGTCACTTCGAAGTCTGGCCGGCGCTTTGATCCACGGCCGAGCCGGCTTCGCCCGGAAGCGGCAGGTCCGGCTGCGTCTCCGCTGCGGGAGCGGGCTCGGGGGTCATCCCAAGCGCGGTGTCGAGCGCTGCCTTGGCCGCGCTGAACATCTCGATCAGCTTGCTTGTCTCGGGCTTCTTGAGAATCTCGCCGTCCGCGCCGAGGACGAAGAGCGCGGGATACGCGCCGACGTGCCACTGATCGGCGAGCTTGTCCGCGTCGATGATGACGGGAACGTCAAGCCCGGCATCCGCGACCATCTTGCCGGCGGCTTGCGGATCTCGTTGGCGGACGGCGGCAGCGTAGATGTTGGCTTTGCCTTTGTATCGCTCCGCGAGGTCCTTGAGTTCGGGCAGCGCTTTCTTCGACGAAAGCGACCATGAGCCAAAGAAGAGGACCACCGTCGGCTGCCCCTTGATGGAATCGAGGGTCACGGTCTTGCCGTCCAGGGTCTTGGCTTCAAACGCTTGCATCGGCCCGGCGTCGTTGGTCGGCACGGGCGAAGCCGGCGTGTTCGGAGACGGAGCGGGATTCGCGATCGACGGCTGAGTGGGAACGATCTCCCCCGGCTGCGTTCCAGGCGGAGTCACCAAACCATCCGGCCCGACCACGGGCGTCGCGACGGGAACGCCGGTTTCGGCGCCCGGACCGGTCGGGGGCGTGAGGATTTCGCCGGCGTCGGTGATGCTCTTCGGCGGGGCGATCGGCGCGGCTTTGTCCGGCACGCGCGGGGGCGGCGTGGCAGGTGCGGCTTTCGGGGAGTGCTGCTCGTCCTTGGTGAACCCGTCGGGCAGTGTGAGAGTGAAGTCGGCTTCGGTGAACTTCTCATCGACCTTCAGGTTCGAGAACTCGAGCACCATCGAGGTGGTGCCCTTGCTGCTGGAACGCTCGCGTGTGATGCGGCGCGGAATGTGGTCGTCCTTGCCGAACGCGAAGATCGAATCGCCCGACATCGTGCCGGGAGCGCCCGTCACGGCGGCGACGATGCAATCGACCGACGCGACCTTCTCGGCGTCGCGCAAGGTCATCGTCGGAGAGACACGCTCCTTGGCGAGCGGAGAAGCGACAAAGAGGTCACTGAGGGTGCGAAGATTGCTCGCGGCTTCCAGCGTCTTGCCGCGGGCCGTCGCGGTCGGTCGGACATAGAGCTTCTTGGCGTCCTTGTCGAGCCAGGAAGCGTTCCCTTCGGCGTATAGAACATCAAACTCGACATCGTCGGCTTTGGCGGTCCGCTTGCCCTTGCCGGTCATGCGATACGCCCAGCCCGTCTCGGTGCGCCGCGCGATGATCTTGGCGGTGGTCGTGCCGAACATCTCTTTGCCGTTTCCATCGACGGCAAAAGAGACCTCGAAGGAAAGCGAGTTGATGGTCTTCATGGCTTCGACGAACTGGTCGAACGCGGCTTTGGCTTCAGGGTCCTGGTTGAGAGAAGGCGCAGGGTCGGCTTTGGCGTCCGCGGGCTTGGGTGCGGTCACGGAGTCCTTGGGAGGCTCGGCGAGCAGCGGCGGCGCGATCGGAGCTTCCTGCACCGTCTCGGCCGGCTGTGCGAACGCGCTCGCCGCGAGACCGACGATCGCCACCAAAACCAGTCCGCGTCCGTTGTGCATGGTCTTCTCCCGGGCGATCATGCCCGTTTTGCTTCCGCTTGGTTCACCGCGAGCAGGGCCGCCAGCGCCACACCCGGATCCGCCTGCCTCATCAACCGCTCACCCACCAGAACGATCCGAACCCCGGCTTCCCGAAGACGGTCCAGATCCGCCGGCACGCCGATCCCCGACTCCCCCACGATCCGCGAGACATCCTTCGTCCTGGCCGCAAGCCGCAGCGTGTGCCCCAGGTCGACCTTCATCGTACGGAGATCACGATTATTGACCCCGATGAGCGTGCCCGGGTCCGAGCCCGCGATGGCGACCGTTCGGTCAAAGTTCGCCTCGTCGTGCGATTCGAGGATCACGCCCATCTTCATAGCGCGAGCCGTCGCGTGCAGTTCGCGCATCGCGGATTCGTCGAGGCACTCCGCGATAAGCAGCACGGCGTCGGCGCCGGCGGCCCGGGCTTCGAAAACCTGGTACGGGTCGATCAGGAAGTCCTTGCGCATGACGGGTATCCGCACCGCAGCCCGGATCCGGCCGATGTAGCCAAGCTCGCCGCCAAAGCCCTCAAAGTCGGTGAGGCAACTGATCGCCGCTGCCCCGCATGCTTCATACCGTCCGGCGATGACCTCGGGCGCGAACGAATCCTGCGACCACTCGGGGCGGATCCAGCCCGCAGACGGGCTTTTCCGCTTCACCTCGGCGATGACGGCGGCGCCTGTGCGCACGGACCGCAACGACCCGACGAAATCGCGCGGGGCGGGCTGGTGCTCGGCGCTCGCCCGGACGGTCTCGAACGCCACGCGGGCTTTGGCCGCGGCGACCTCGAGCTTTTTGCGCTTCACGATGTCCGCCAGCAGATCGCTCACCGTGCCTCCATCGGGCCTTGCGGCCGCCGGGAAGATTGTTGCCCCTCGGAACGCCAGCACCGCAGGGGTCATCGGCGTTCTGGTGGCCTTGGCGGTCGCGCCGGTCTGTTTAGGTCTGATAACCATGCAGCCCGAGCTGTATCCGGCCCAGCCGACGGCCGTCCCGGAGCCCGCGACGGGTCCGCAGAGCGCGGGACCGGGCTGGGTGTCGTGGTTCACGCTGGTCATGCTGATCGCCGCCCCGCTTTCGATCGCGGCGCTTTGGGCGAGGGGGTATGTGGGGCCGGGGTCGCTCTCGAAGAAGCTCGCGCCCCCGGCGTCGACCCAGCACTGGACGGCGCTCCTGATGTCGGCGTTGATGGTGTATCTGGCTTGCGGGATCGGAGCCCAGCTCGTGATGCGGGACGTGCTGCCGTGGCCGCAGGTGGTGGTGAAGGAGTCCAACGCGGGGCGGGGAGCGATCGCGCTGGGGTTTCACGGGTTTGGGATTCCGGCGGCGTTGACGCTCGCGGTGCTGGCTTCGGCGAAGGGTCTTTCGTCGATTTTCCGTGCCCGGGACCTGTGGATCGGGCTGGCGAGTTTCGCGGCGATTTATCCGCTGGTGCTCGCGTCCTCGACGGCTCTGACCTTCATTCTGACGCGTCTTCAGGGCGAAGCTCCCAATCCGATCCAGCACGAAGCTCTGAATCGGATCGTGAGCGATCCGAGCGACCCGTGGGTCCGCGTCATCATCGCCTCGGCGGTGATCGGAGCTCCGATCGTCGAAGAGATCATGTACCGGATGCTGCTCCAGACGGCGCTGATCCAAGCCTGTCGGAACGCCTGGACGGGGATCGCGCTGACGTCGGTCCTTTTTGCGCTCTCCCATCTGGGCGGGGGCGCGGTGCCGTGGCACGCGACGATCCCGCTCTTTGTCCTAAGCGTGGGGCTGGGCGTGCTTCAGGTCCGTACGGGCCGGGTCGGTCCGTGCATCGTGGTGCACATGGTGTTCAACGCGGTGAACGTGGGGTTGACGCTGGCGGCCCGCTGAAGAGCCCGGGCCCCGCGGTGGCCGACCGCCCGCTATCCTGTTGGCCATGAGTTCATGGGCGACGAGCAAGTACAACTGGCTGGCGGGCTTGTTCCTCGTGGGCGGCCTGGCGGGAACGGTCGCGCTGTCCTTCATGTTCGCGGGCGGCACGCCCCTTGGCTGGTCCAAGACGTTCAAGGTCCGGTTCTCGCTGGCGGACGGCACCTCGGGCCTCAAGCCCGGCTCGGCGGTCCTCTTGGGCGGCCAGCAGGTCGGACAGGTTTCCGCGATCGGGTACGAATGGTCGGATCCGAACGCCGAATCGAGGATTCCGCTCGCGGTCCTCGTCGATGTGGAGATGCGGAGCGACATCGAGCTCTACGACGACGCTTCCATCTCGCTGGACAAGCCGCTCCTCGGCACGATCTCGGCCCTGAGCATCAATTCCGCCGGTCAACCCGGCGGGAACACGGTGGCCCGTCTCGGTGCCACCGACAAGATCGACGCCGGCGATGTCCTCCGCGGCACGCTTTCTCCGCCCGCATTCCTCGCGCAAGCCGGGTTCGGCCCCGAGCAGGCTTCGAAGGTCCAGCAGATCGTCGAAGACACCGCGACGGTCATGAGCGACGCCCGCAAGCTCGTCTCGGGCAATTCGGACA
>JBIKTT010000215.1:0-4933 GCA_044347925.1 Phycisphaerales bacterium | reverse complement strand
GCATGAACTTCGGCTACTACTACGACGACGGCTCGCGCCGCAACGCCCAGAACCAGCAGCAGGCCCTCACCGGCGGCGCCGTCCTCGTCGTCGACGAGGGTCGCGGCCAGATCATCTACTACGCCACGCCCAAGCTCCACGCCGAGATGGACCGCCTCATCAAGGAAATCGAGCCGGAAAACGACGCGATCGTGATGCGCGAATACCGCCTCGTCTACGCCAAGTCCAAGGAGGTCGCCGCCACCGTCCTCGGGCTCATCAACAACCAGACCCCCCAGGGCGGCGAGAACGAAAGCGGCATGCTCCCCACCGGCGGCCGGAACAACCAGCAGCCCATCATCGTGACCCCGCCGGTCTACGTCAGCGGCAACGACCTCTCCATCTCCGGCAAGAACAGCTTCATCGTCGCCGACGAGCCCAACAACCAAGTCATCGTGAAAGCTCCGCTCAAGGAGCAGGCGTACTACAAGGAACTCATCTCCCGCCTCGATCTTCCCGTCCCGCAGGTCTACATCGAAGCCCAGATCGTCGCCGTGACCGGCTCGGACACCTTCCGCCTAGCTTTCGAGAACCAGCTCATCAACGCCAACGGCACCGGCGGCGTCGTCAACACCAACTTCGGCCTTTCCGACTTCCCCACCGGCACCGGCCTCCCCGGCCGCAAGAACCCCAAGACAAACCTCAAGGGCATCACCGGCGCGATCATCAAGTCCGACCAGGTCCCCATCGTCATCAACGCCCTCCGAACCGTCGTTGACACCCGCGTCCTCTCCTCCCCCTCGCTCCTCGTCGACGCCAACACCGAAGAAGCGATCGTCGAAAGCAAGGAAGAGCAGCCCACCGCCACCCGAAACCTCGCCACCTCCGATCAGGGCGGCGACTCCATCTCCTTCGGCGGATACGAGGAAGCCGGCACCAAGCTGACCGTCAAAAAGCCGCAGATCGGCCCCGGCGACAGCGTCGGCATGGAAATCGACGTCGAACTCTCGAGCTTCACCGGCACCGGCACCGAAACGCTTCCTCCGCCCAAGAACACCAACAACATCTCCAGCAAGGTGCAGGTCCCGGCAAACATGACGATCGTCATCGGCGGCGTCGTCATCGACACCAACCGCGACACTGTCGACAAGATCCCCCTCTTGGGCGACATCCCCTTCCTGGGCTTCCTCTTCCAGGACCAGTCCCGCATCAAGAGCAAAACCACCCTCTACGTCTTCATCACCCCTCGCGTGCAGCGCGATGAACGCTTCCAGGACATGATCCTGCTCACCAAGCCCGCGATGAAAACCGCCGGCATCACCCCCGGCATGCCCGAGATGAAGCCGGTCCTCGTCGATTTCCTCGAGATCAGAGAGCCCGGCACCGCGCCCGCTCCCAAAGCCGCTCCCGACGCTTCCCTCACGCCGCCCCCGGCCGACTCCAACCCCAGCCCGGCCGCCGAGCCCGCCGCAGAACAGACCAAGCAGTAAATCCCCATGCCCCCACGCCCCGCTTCGTCGGAAAGCCTGTCCACCGATTCGCCGCGCGACCTCGCTCGCGTCTCGGAATTGCTCCAGCCGTTCAAGCTGTCGCCCGAGCACGTCCGCCAGTTCCGCGAAATGGAAGGCGCCGACGTCGAACCGTGGGATTCGCTCCTCTCCATGCTCGCCGTGGATGAGCACGAGGGCCTCGAAACCCTCGCGAAACGCACCGGCCTCGGATTCGTCGCGGAACCCAAGCTCCAGGACTCCTCCGCCCGCTTCTACGAGACCGTCCCCGGCGACGTCGCCCGGTTCTACCACATCGCCGGCGTCGAGGAAGAGCCCGCAGCCCCCGGCTCCTCCTCCATGGTCATGGTCTGCGCCACCGCTCAACCCCTGACGCCCCAGGCTTTCACCATCGTCGAAGACCACCTCGAAATGCCCATCCGGATCGTGCTCTCGCCTCGGGCGAGCGTCGCGAACCTGATCAACCGCGGCTACGAGCAGCGCCAGGGCCTGGTCGAAGAGATCATCGAAGAAATGCCCCTGGACGAGGGCGTCATCGCCGCCGCCGCGGGCTCCGCCGGCCAGTCCACCGACCTCCTCCAGCTCGCCCGCCAGACCCCGGTCATCCGCCTCGTGAACATGATCCTCTTCGAAGCCCTGCGCCGCCGCGCTTCGGACGTCCACGTTCACCCGATGGAAAACAAGCTCGTCATTCGCTTCCGCATCGACGGCATGCTGGTGGACGCCTTCACCCCCCCGCTCTCGCTCGCCCCCGCGATCTCCTCGCGCATGAAGGTGATGACCGAGCTCGACATCGCCAACCGCCACAGCCCGCAGGACGGCCACACCTCCGTCCGCATCGGCTCGCGCAAGATCGACATCCGCTTCTCCTGCATCCCCACGGTCTACGGCGAGCGCCTCGTCCTCCGCTTGCTCGACCAGTCCCAGACACAGCTCAGCCTCGATCAGGTCGGCATGTCCAAAGCCATGCAGGGCCAGTTCATGGACTTGGTCGAACGCCCCACCGGCATCATCCTCGTCACCGGCCCCACCGGCTCGGGCAAAACGACGAGCCTTTACGCGGCTCTCGGCCGCATCGACCGCGGCAGCCGCAACGTGATGACGATCGAAGACCCCGTCGAATACCACATGGACGGGATCTCTCAGATGCAGGTCAACGTCAAGCGCGGCGTGACCTTCGCGTCCGGCCTCCGGTCGCTGCTTCGCCAGGACCCCGACGTCATCCTCGTCGGCGAAATCCGCGACAACGAGACGGCCCAGCTCGCCATCCAAGCTTCGCTCACGGGCCACCTGGTGCTCGCCACGCTCCACACCAACGACGCTCCCGGCGCGATCACCCGCCTGGTCGACATCGGCGTCGAGCCGTACCTCATCACGTCGACCCTGCTCGGTGTGCTGGCGCAGCGCCTCCTCCGCCGCAAGTGCAAGATCTGCGTCGGTTCAGGACAGCTCGGCGGCACCCGCTGCGACGTCTGCTACGGCACGGGCTACAAGGGCCGCCTCGCGGTCTATGAGCTCATGCTCATGACCGATGAGCTCCGCCGCCTGACAGCCAAGAACTCCGACGCCATGACCCTCTTCGACGCCGCCCGCGCCGGCGGCTTCCGCACCATGCACGACGACGCCAAGGACAAGATCGCCCTGGGCTTCACCGATGAAGCCGAAGCGTTCCGCGTGCTCCACTGATACGATCGCGCGGAGAATCCGCCATGGCCGATGAATCCGCTCCCAACCAGCCCCCCGCTCCGACCCAAGCCCCGTCGGCAAGCGAGGCTCCCGTCGCCACCGCGCCCGCCCCGAAGACTCCACCCCCCCGCGTCGACCACCTCCCCCCCTTCAAAGTCCTCCTCCACAACGACGACGTGAACGACGTCGAGTGGGTCGTCCGGTCCATCATCGCCCTCACCCCCACACCCCCCCTCCGGGCGATCGAGCTCACGATGGAAGCCCACGAGTCCGGTGTGGCCCTGCTTCTGGTGACCCACAAGGAACGCGCCGAGCTCTACCAGGAGCAGTTCCTTACCAAAAAGCTCACGGTGACGATCGAACCGGCGGAGTAAGGCCCGCCGGGCGTGGACTTTCCCGATCGAATCTACCGTACAAAGCACGACCGACGGTCGCGTCGACTTGGCGCTTCCGCTTGCTTTCCGCGAGGTCCCCGCTATCCTTCCCGTCCTACTTGGAGCCTTGTGATGTACGCGATGATCGAAGAATTCGGTGGCCAGCGTCGGGTGACGGTCAATGACGTGATCGAGGTCGATCTCGTGAGCGGCGGCGAAGCGGCCGTCGGCCACAAGATCAAGTTCGACAAGGTCATGATCGTCGGCAAAGAGGGCGGTTCGGCCAAGATCGGCCAGCCCTACGTCGCCGGCGCCTCCGTCGAAGCCGAGGTCATCGACCCGATGACCATGGGCGACAAGGTCCACATCTACAAGTACCGCCAGAAGAAGACCTGGAAGAAGAAGTACGGCCACCGCCAGCGGTACACGACCCTCAAGATCACCGCGATCAACGGCTAAGCCGCTCCGCGGGCGACCGACGCCCGCCGGATGCGAGACCGCATTCATCCGCTTCATTTCCTTCTGTTCCTGACCAGCACGCGGCCCGGTTCATCCCGGGCCGCGTGTCTTTTTCGTGCGTCCTCCCCCGGCCCGTGGGCTTCGGACGCGATCCCTACCCTCCCGCTCATGCGGCACATCACCCTCATCACCACCGGCGGGACGATCGAGAAGACCTACGACGAGCGGACGGGCTCACTCGAGAACCAGCGATCCCTCGTCCGCCTCATGCTCGGCCGCCTCCGCCTCGAGGAGACCGCCGTCAGCATCGTCGAGCTCATGAGCAAGGACAGCTTGCACATGACCGACGCCGACCGCACCCGCATCGTGGAAGCCGTGCACACGTCGGGCGCCGTCACCGACCTGGGCACCAACTGCGTCGGCATCGTCATCCTCCACGGCACCGACACCCTCCACCTCACCGGCGACGCCCTCCACGCGGCGTATCCCAACCCCCGCATCCCCATCGTCCTCACCGGAGCCATGCGCCCCTACGAGATGAAGCGCTCCGACGCCATGCAGAACCTCACCGAAGCCGTCTTCGCCGCCGGCACCCTCGCGCCCGGCGTCTACGCCGTCGCTCACGGACGCGCCCTCCGCTTCCCCGGCGTCCGCAAGGACCGCGACCGCGGCACCTTCGTCAAGTGACCCGGAGCCCTTCCCGCTCGCGGCCACCAACCCCAAAAAGAAAGAGGCCCGGTCGCGATCGACCGGGCCTCTTGATTCACGCGATCCGCGGCTCTCAGCAGCCGGTCTCGTAAAACAGCACGAAGTCGTCGTAGTCAAAGAAGTCGACGAACCCGTCGTTGTTGAAGTCGGCGGTCTTGCCCGGGGGACAGACCTCCGTCTCATAGCACTCGACGTACGCGTCGTAGTCGAAGAAATCGA